>JAJLKJ010000023.1:0-11723 GCA_033839185.1 Gammaproteobacteria bacterium | reverse complement strand
AGCACCCCGCCGATCTCCTCGCGCGGGTTGTTTCGTCGGGAGGCCTGCAGGATGCGGCCGAGATCGAGCTGTTCGTTGTATTCCGGCGTGGCCGAGCTGATGTAGACGAAACGCACGAGGTTCATGACACAGGACTCCCGGATTGTTTTTAGAATCGGTCTAAAACTCTCATACCGCAGGGAGAAAGCCTAGTTCCATCATTTTCGTCAGGGCCTTGTGTTACAGGACTGAAACAATGCCCCATCATCTGCACCGGCACCGCCCGGTCCCTTGGTCCAGAGGCACCCACAAAAAAGCGGCGCCCACCCCAACGGTGGACGCCGCCCTCTTACCGGACGATGCAGGCTGCCTACGCCGCCTTCACGCCCAGACGGTCACGCCAGCCCGGGTAGAGCTTGTCGGCATCGTGCGGGAAGGACTCGAAGGCCCGCGCGAATTCGCGGTGCTCCCTCGCCCACTCGACCGGATCGGCGCCGGCCTTCCAGCACTCGTAGGCCTGGCGCAGCGAACGGGCGCCGTCGGCCGGGGAGTCGATGTGGCCATAGGAGCCGCCGCCCGCGGTGTTGATCACGTTGCCGTGGCCCAGGTTCTCGAAGAAGCCGGGCAGGCGCAGGGCATTCATGCCGCCGGAGATGATCGGGGTGGTGGGCTTCATGCCGTACCACTTCTGGTAATAGACCGGGCCCTGGCACTCGTCGCGCTCGATCATGTAGGCGATCACCTTGTCGTCGGCCTCGCCTTCCATCTTGCCGTAGCCCATGGTGCCGACGTGGATACCGGAGGCACCCTGCAGGCGGGACATCTTGGCCAGCACGAAGGCGCTGTAGCCGCGCTTGGCGCTCGGCGAGGTCACGGCGCCGTGGCCGGCGCGATGGTAGTGCAGGTACTGGCTCGGGTACTGGCGGCGCGCGGTGGTCACCATGCCCGGGCCGCCGACGTAGCCATCGACCAGGAAGGCCAGCTTGTCGGCGTCGGGGCCGAAGGTCTCCAGCGCGAAGTCGGCACGGGCGCACATCTCGTAGTGGTCGTCGGCGGTGATGTTCATGGAGAACAGCTTGGCCTCGCCGGTCTCGTCCTGGGCGCGCTTCATGGCGTCGTATACCAGCGGCAGGGTCTTCTTGATGGGGGCGAACACCTGGTTGCCCTGGGGCTCGTCGTTCTTGATGAAGTCGCCACCCAGCCAGAACTCGTAGGCCGCTTGGGCGAAGGGCTCGGGGCGCAGGCCCAGCTTGGGCTTGATGATGGTGCCGGAGATGTAGCCACCGTCCTTCACCGGGCGACCGAGGATGCGCCACAGGTCGGAGATGTCGCGGGACGGGCCGTCGAACAGCTGGATGGCGCGCTCGGGCATGTAGAAGTCGATCATCTTGGCGTATTCCACGTCACCCATGCCCTGGTTGTTGCCGATGGTCAGGGTGAGGAAGGACACCAGCATCATGCGACCGTCGATCACGTTGCGATCGAACAGGTCCAGCGGATAGGCGATGCGCATGTCCTCGCTGGCCGGGTCGATGTGGTACACCAGGGCATCCACACCCTTGGTGAAGTCGTCGGTGGTGCAGACCTCGACGTTGGTACCGGTGGAGGACTCGGCGGCGAAATGGGCCGCCGTGGCGAGGTAGTCGTAGCCCGCCTTGGGCTTCATCGTGTAGGCAACCAGGATGTGCTGGCCGCCGGCGATCAGTTCCTCTTCGGTCAGATCGAGGTTCGCGTAACGACTGGATTGATCGTGAGCCATGTGACTTCTCCGATTTGCGTGGTGGGAGTGCCCCTGGGGCACAAGCATCGGAAGGCACTATAAATTACATGGTCTATCAGATAAATTAAGGATTATTTTGATAATTACAAATTAATTCTTATGCGAAAAATCACCCTGCGCCAGCTCGAGATCCTCGAGGCCGTCGCCCGCTGCGGCAGCTTTTCCCGGGCCAGCGGCGAGCTGCACCTCACCCAGCCCGCCGTCTCCATGCAGGTCAAGCAGCTCGAGGCCGGCCTCGGCCTGCCCCTGTTCGAGCACATCGGCAAACAGATCCGGCTCACCGAGGCCGGCCGGGAGACACTCAACAGCGCCCAGCTGATCGCGCGCGAACTCGCCAACCTCGAACAGGCGCTGGCCGATCTGCAGGGGCTCAAGGGCGGCACGCTCACCGTCTCCGCCGCCAGTACCGCCAGCGTCTTCGCCGCCCGGCTCATGGCCCGCTTCCGCGCCCTGTATCCCGAGGTGCAGCTGAGCCTCAACGTCGTCAATCGCGAGACCCTGCTCAGGCACCTGACGGAGAACACCATCGACCTCGCCCTGATGGGCAAGCCGCCGGAAGACCTCGGCCTGCATGCCCGCCCCTTCATGGACAACCCCCTGGTGGTGATCGCTGCCACCAGCCACCCCCTGGCCGGGAAAAGGCACATCCCCCTGGCGCGCTTCATCGAGGAACCGCTGATCGGCCGCGAGCAGGGCTCCGGCACCCGCGGCGCGCTGGCCGCCTTCCTCGCCGAGCGCGGCCTGCCGTTCAACACGGCCATGGAAATGAACAAGAACGAGGCCATCAAGCAGGCGGTGGAGGCCGGCCTGGGGGTGGGTGTGGTATCGCTGCACACCGTCCAGGCCGAGATCGCCTCCGGCCAGCTCTGCGTGCTGGACGTGAAGGGCTTCCCCCTCAAGCGCAAGTGGTACCTGGTGCAACGCGAAGGCCGGCGCCCGAGCCCGGCGGCCCAGGCGTTCACGGAGATCGTGCTGAAGGATGCGGAACGACTGATGCGCTAGAAACGCCTGGCAACGGCATCGCAGCCTGCACCCAGAGGGCATAAACGCAGCTCCTGCACCCAGACACCGGCACCTGTAGGAGCCGAGCCCCTCGGCGATAACGGCCATGCCGGGTGGGGACCCCATCGGCCAGAGGGCTGGCCTCCTACGGTAGAATCCAAGGCGCCACAGAGGACACAGAGATCACAGAGCAGGGTGGTGCCCCGTAGGAGCGCTGCAAGGCGCGATCAGGGCGGCACGTTGGCCATGCAGCGGCATCGCAGCTTTCGCAGCTCCTACACGACTTGCCCCCTCAGGGGATCACCTGGACCGGGGCCTCTTCGGTGCTGCGGGGTTCGACCCGGCCGATGATCGCGGCGTGCGGGTAACCGAGGTCGTGCAGCTCGGCCAGGCAGTCGGCCGCCTGCGCCGACGGCACGGCGGCCAGCAGCCCGCCCGCGGTCTGCGGGTCGAACAGCAGCGGGTAGCGCGGGTGGGCGCTCAGGGCATCGGGGTCGCGCACGGCGCGGCGCAGGCGAACGTTCTGCGGCTGCAGCGAGGAGAGGATGCCTGCGGCCACGGTCTCCTGCGCCCCGTCGAGCATCGGCACGGCCTCCAGCTCCACCCGCACGTCGACGTCCGAGGCGCGGGTCATCTCCACCAGGTGCCCCAGCAGACCGAAACCCGTGACGTCGGTGCAGGCCGTCGCGCCCCGCCGGTACAGGCAGGCCGCGGCGGCCTGGCTGGAGACCAGCATGGACTGGATGGCCCCGTCCACCCAGCGCCCCTTCGCCTTGCCGCGCATCTCGGCGGCGAACAGGGTGCCGGTACCGATGGGCTTGGTCAGGATCAGCACATCGCCCGGGTGCATGCCGCCCTTGCGCAGCAGGGCATTCTTCGCGATCAGGCCGTTGACCGTGAGGCCGAAGGCGAGCTCTGCCCCCTCGCTGGAATGCCCGCCCGCGAGCACGGCACCGGTGGGCGCCAGGGTATCCAGGGCGCCACTCATCACCTCGGACAGGGTCTGCTCGACGATGTGCTCGCGGCCGTAGGGCACGGTGGCGATGGCCAGCGCGGACTGGGCCTCGGCACCCATGGCGAAGATGTCGCCCAGCGCATGGTTGGCGGCGATGCGACCGAAGGTGTAGGGGTCGTCGATGAAGGCACGGAAGTAGTCCACGCTCTGCACCATCACCTTGCCGGGCGGCACCTCGAACACCGCCGCGTCGTCCGGCGAATCCAGGCCGATCAGCACATCGGGTCGGCGCTGCGCCGGCAGGCGGTTGATGACCCGGCTGAGCACGGTGCTGCCCACCTTGGCGCCGCAGCCGCCGCAGCGCATGGCCAGGGTGGAGAGCTCGCGGATGGCCTCGGCGTCGGCGATGCCGCCCACGTCGGGGCCGGTCTCCTGGGGCATCTCCGGCAGCGCGTTGAAGCGCTGCATGAAGCGCCGATCGATCCAGTCCTTCCAGATCCACAGCAGCCGGCCCTCCCAGGACCAGTTGCCACGCGAGGCCACGGCGTACTGATCCCCCGTGCTGATGAGACCGAGGAAATTCCTTTGCGGCCGGTAACGCGTGAGCGGGCGGCCGGCCACCGCGCGGCGCAGGTTCTCGCTGAGCACCGGTCCCTGGCGCACGGCGAACACGCCGGACTTGGGCCGGGGGTCCGGCAACGCGGCGACATCACCCGCGGCGAACACCTCGGGATGCGAGGTCGAGCGCAGCGACGCGTCCACGCGGATGAACCCCTGCCCGTCCACCGCCAGCCCCGACTGCCCCGGCCAGGCCGGCGCGGCGGCCGAGGTCACCCAGAGCACGGCATCGGCAGGGTGGAAGCCCCCACCCTCGACCTTCACCCCGTCGGGCTCGACGGCCACCACCCTGCTGTTCGCATGCACCGCGATACCACGCTCGCCCAGAACCCGCGCGAAGCGGCGACGCACCCCGGGGTTGTGGGTGGGCAGGATCTCCGGCCCGTCGGTGAGCAGCGCGTAGTCCAGACGCGAGGCGTCGTCACCCTGTTCGCGCAGCAGATGCCGCAGGCGATGCCGGGTGGCAAGGGCCAGCTCCACGCCGCCGGCACCGCCGCCGACGACGAGCACACGGAATTCGCCCCGGCTCGCCCGCACGCGCTCCTGCAGCGCCTGCCAGCTATCGAGCCACTGGTCGATGGGTTTCACCGGCAGGGCATGTTCCAGCGCGCCGGGGACATCGATGGTCCGCGGTCGCGAGCCCGTGTTGATGGACAGGAGGTCATAGTGCACCGGCGGGCGGCCGGGCACGTGGACCACGCGTTCGGCGGGGTCCAGGCCCTCGACCTCGCCGTGGTAGAGCCGCGCCCCGGCGAAGCGGGCCAGCGGCCCCAGGTCGATGTGCACGTCGTCCCAGCCGTAGTGCCCGGCCACCAGGCCGGGCAGCATCCCCGAGTACGGCGTGTGGATGTCGCGGGTGATCACGGTCAGGCGCACGCCGGGCAGGGGCTTCATGCCGAAGCGGCGCAGCACCGAGACGTGCGCGTGCCCGCCGCCGACCAGGACGATGTCCTTGAGGACCGGGATATCAGTCTTCATCCCCGCCCTCCGTCGTCAGCAGGTGCAGGCTGAACAACTGCTCGTCGTCCACCCACACGGCCTCGGCACTGAAGCCGGCCCGTGCCGCCAGGTCGCGGAATTCGTCCACCGTGTACTTGTAGGAATTCTCGGTGTGGATGGTCTCGCCCTCGGCAAAGTGGAAGCCCTGGCCCTGCAGCCTCACCTGCTGCTCCGCCAGCGAGACCAGGTGCATCTCGATGCGGCCCTGGGCCTCGTTGTACACGGCCCGGTGGCCCCACTTCGCGAGATCGAAGTCGGCCCCGAGCTCGCGGTTGATGCGCGCGAGCAGGTTCAGATTGAAGGCGGCGGTGATGCCCTGGGCATCGTCGTAGGCGGCCTCGAGTATCGCCCGGTCCTTCTTCAGGTCGACGCCGATGAGCAGCTGTCCGCCCGGCCCGACCAGGTCCGCGATCATGCGCAGGAAGCCGACCGCCGCCTGCGGGTCGAAGTTGCCGATGCTCGACCCCGGGAAGAAGGCCAGACGCCGACCCTCCGGGCTGTCCGGCGGCAGCGCCATGAGCCGGGTGAAATCGGTGCAGGCCGCGTGCACCTCCAGCCAGGGGAACTCGACGGCGACCTCCTCGGCGGCCATGCGCAGGTGGTCGCGCGAGATGTCCATGGGCACGTAGGCACAGGGCTTCAGACCCACGAACAGCAGGCGCGCCTTGGTGCAGCTGCCGCTGCCGGGCTCGACCAGCAGGTGCCCGGTACCGGCCTTCTGCGCGATCTCGTCCGCGTAGCGGCGCAGCAGGGCCGTCTCGGTGCGCGTGGGGTAGTACTCCGGGAGTTCGGTGATGGCGTCGAACAGCCGCGAGCCCTCGGCGTCGTAGAAGTATTTGGGCGGGATCGATTTCTGCGGCCGGGAGAACCCGGCCAGCACGTCCGCCGCCAGATCGTCGGCGGTGGGGTGCAGATCCGCGAAACTCGCCAGCTCGCTCATGCCCTCCCCTCTCTGGCGGGTACGCAGCGCATCGTCTCGCGTCCTGGCATCGTCATCCAATCCTCCGAGGTACTCAGAGCGCGCAGGTGCGGAAACCGGCGAACACGTCGTTGCGTTCCGGCCCGTAATAGGTGCGCCAGGTGTTGCGGATCATGCGCCCGCGGGTGGTCCAGGCCCCGCCGCGCAGCACCTTCGTGTTGCCGAACAGCGGCTGGGAATAGTCCGCGTACATGTCGGGTGTGAAGCCCGGGTAGGGGCCGAAGGTATCCTCGGTCCACTCCCAGGCATTGCCGATCATCTGCCGGCAGCCGAAGGCGCTGTCGCCCGCGGGCAACGCGCCCACCGCGATGGTGCCGTGCGCACGCCCGTCGAGGTTGGCGAGCTGCGGGGCGGGGGCGGCGTCGCCCCAGGGGTAGCGGCGCTTCCCGCTCGACAGGCCGCCGTCGGGGCCCGGCTGGCCGGCCGCCGCCACCTCCCATTCCAGCTCGGTGGGCAGGCGCCGCCCGGCCCAGCGGCAGTAGGCGCGCGCCTCGTGCCAGCAGACGTGGATCACGGCCGCATCCGGCGGCAGCGGTTCCCAGCGGTCGAAGCGCCGCAGCGCCCAGCCCCCGCCGGCGCGCCGCCAGTAGCGCGGATGCTCGAGGCCGGACTCGCGCCGCCAGGCCCGGCCCGCCTCGTCCCAGTACTGCGGGTCCGCGTAACCGCCGGCCTCGACGAAGGCCGCGTACTCGGCGTTGCTCACGGCGGCGCGGGCGATGGCGAAGGGCTGCACCTCCACCGGGTGGGCCCACTTCTCGTTGTCGAAGACGAAGCCGTCCTGCGGCGTGGCGCCCAGCATGAAGGTCCCGCCCGGGATCTGCGCGTCGCCTTCCAGCCGGCCCTGCATCAGCTCCCCGGGCACCGCACCGATCGCCGGCGCAGGGTATTCCAGGGTCTGGCGCGTATAGGTGAAGGCCTCGTCGTGCATATCCTCGTGATAGATCGCGTATTCGAGGAGATAGTCGCGCTGCGGATCGGGCCCGTCCTGCTCGACGTGGCGGCGCACCCGGTCGTGCACCGCGCGCATGTAGGCCAGGGTGTCTTCGAGGCGGGGCAGGGGCAGGTCCCAGCGGTCGTCGTGGGCGATGTTGATGGAGTCGTAGAGGCTGTCCACCGACGGGAGCACGGGGGCCTCGCCCAGGTGCTGGCGCAGGATCCAGTACTCGTAGAAGTAGGCGGCGTGTCCGATCTCCCAGAGCAGGGGGTTCACGATGGACAGCTTCGGCCCCATCAGCTGCCCGCTGTCCAGCCCCTCGATGAGGGTGAGCGTGCGCCGGCGGGCGTCTTCCATCCAGTCGATCAGGTGTTGCGACATGCCACGATATCCCATCGCTCGGGTTCGCATGCTATGGTCGCAAGGATGCGCCGGAAAGTCACATGCACATCCGCCTGATCACCCCCGCACCGCGCGGCTCGCGCGCCGGCAACCGGGCCACGGCCAACCGCTGGGCGGCCATCCTGCGCCGGCTCGGCCACCGGGTGCACGTGTCCACCGACTACCAGGGCGAGCCGGCCGACCTGATGGTGGGACTGCACGCCTGGCGCAGCGCCGAGGCCATCGCCCGGTTCGCCGCCACCTATCCGGACCGCCCCCTGGTGGTGGTGCTCACCGGCACCGACGCCTATCGCTTCATCCACAGCCACCCCGAGACCACGCTCGCCTCGCTCGAGGCCGCCGACCACATCGTCGGGCTGCATGCGCTCGTGGGCAACGTACTGCCCGAGCACCTGCGCGCAAGGCTGCACGTCATCGTCCAGTCGGCCCGGCCGCTCCTGCACCGGCAGCCCGCCCGGCGCAGTTTCCGCGTCTGTTTCGCCGGCCACCTGCGCGAGGAGAAGGACCCGCTGCGCCCGGCGCTCGCCGTACGCGACCTGCCGCCGGACAGCCGCATCCGGGTGGATGCCTACGGCGGGGCCCACACCCCGGACTGGGCGGCAGCCGCCCGCGAGGAGATGCAACGCAACCCCCGTTACCGCTGGCACGGCGAGATCCCGCACGCCGAGCTGCGGCGGGTGTATGCACGCTCGCACCTGCTGGTCCTGCCATCGATCATGGAGGGCGGCGCGAACGTCATATCAGAGGCCGTGATGGCGGGGCTGCCCGTGATCGCCTCCGACATCGACGGCTCGGTGGGACTGCTCGGTGACGACTACCCGGGCTACTATCCGGTGAAGAATGCCGACGCGCTGCGCGACCTGCTCCTGCGGGCCGAATCGGACCCGGGGTTCTACGCCGAACTCGAGGCGGCCTGTAGCGCGCGCCGGGACCTGTTCATGCCCGAGCGCGAACAGGCCGGCTGGCAAAAACTGCTAGAAGATATCGAGGCATCCGGGCCGACCTAGACGGCGGCACCGCGACCGGCATTCCGGCCCGGGACCATTCGCTCACGACAGCCGAGTGCGCGGGCCGCGCGGGCTTCAGGGAGGGCACAAGCCATGACCGAGCACTACGACGCCATCGTCATCGGGGCCGGCCAGGCCGGTCCGCCGCTCGCCGAACGGCTCGGCAAGAAGGGCCTCAAGACCGCCATCGTAGAACGCCACCTGATGGGCGGCACCTGCGTGAACACCGGCTGCACCCCGACCAAGACGCTGGTGGCGAGCGCGCGGGTCGCACATCTCGCGCGGCGCGCCACCGATTACGGCGTGACGATCGACGCTCCGGTGAACGTGGACATGGCACGGGTCAAGGCGCGCAAGGACGAGATCGTCGCCGCCTCCAACCAGGGCGTGACGCGATGGGTCGAGGGCATGGAGAACGTCACGCTCATTCGCGGCCATGCCCGCTTCGAGGACGCGCACTCGCTGTCCGTCGACGGCCGGACGCTCACCGCCGAACGTATCTTCATCAACGTCGGCGCCCGTGCCCGGGTGCCCGATCTGCCGGGGCTCGATGCGGTCGACTACCTCACCAGCTCCAGCATCATGGGCCTCGACTTCATCCCAGAGCACCTGATCATCGTCGGTGGAAGCTACATCGGCCTCGAGTTCGCGCAGATGTACCGCCGATTCGGCGCCCGCGTGACCGTGGTCGAGATGAATGACCGCCTCATCGGGCGCGAGGACCCCGAAGTCTCCGCCACGGTGCGGGAGATGCTGCAGGACGAGGGTGTCTCGGTACGGCTGGGAGCCGAGTGCCTGAGCGTGGATCGCGGACCGGAGGGCGTGCGCGCGAACATCGAATGCGCGCAGGATGCCACACCCATCGAGGGCAGCCACCTGCTGCTGGCGGTTGGACGCACGCCCAACACCGACGACCTCGGCCTGGAGAATGCCGGGATCGAGACCGACGAGCGCGGGCACATCCGCGTCGACGACACCCTGCGCACCAACGTCGAAGGGGTGTGGGCGCTCGGCGAGGTCAACGGCCGGGGGGCCTTCACCCATACCAGCTACAACGACTACGAGATCGTCGCCGCCAACCTGTTCGACGACGACCCACGCCGCGTGAGCGAGCGCATCCCCTGCTACGCCCTCTACACCGACCCGCCGCTCGGCCGCGCCGGCATGACCGAGCGCGAGGCGCGGGACTCAGGGCGCAACGTATTGATAGGCAGGATGGAGATGTCGGGCGTCGCCCGCGCCCGCGAGATGGGCGAGACGCGCGGCTTCATGAAGGTGCTGGTCGATGCCGACAGCAAGCAGATACTCGGAGCCACCCTGCTCGGCCTGCACAGCGACGAGGTCGTGCACGTCCTGCTCGACATGATGTACGCCGAACGTCCGTACACGGTCATCAGCCGCGCCGTGCACATACACCCGACCGTGTCGGAACTGCTTCCTACGATGCTGCTGTCGTTACGGCCGCTGGAGTGAATCGCGTGGAGAAAGCCGGTGCAAAGAGCACTTGACTGGAATTAGTGATAACTTCTCTCCGACCCTGTTTACCCTGTTGTGTGAGGCCCCATGAGCATCGAAACCCTCCAGCAACTGTCCCCGGAATGCCAGGCCGGCGCCTGCACGGCCATCGAACTGATCATCACACCCAGGCCGCACGACCTCGGCGGCTTCGTGGTGCGTCGTGCCCTGCCCGCGGCCGAGCGGCGCATGGTCGGCCCCTGGATCTTCTTCGATCACATGGGTCCGGCGGACTTCCCGCCCGGCCAGGGCATCGACGTGCGCCCCCATCCGCACATCAACCTCGCCACCGTCACCTACCTGTTCCGCGGCGAGATGCTGCATCGCGACTCGCTGGGCAACGAACTGGCGGTAAAGCCCGGCGAGATCAACCTGATGATCGCCGGCCGGGGGATCGTGCATTCGGAGCGCCAGCGCGAGGCGATCAAGGCCGCCGGCAACCGCCTGGAAGGCCTGCAGCTATGGCTGGCCCTGCCCGAGGCAGACGAGGAGATGGACCCGGCGTTCCATCACTACGATGCCGCAGAGATCCCCGCCGCAGACATCGACGGTGCGGCCGTCCGCGTGCTGATCGGCGAGGCCTATGGCCTGCGCTCGCCCGTACGCACGCTGGCGGCGACGCTGTACGTGGAGGCAAGGCTCGAAGCCGGTCAGCGCCTGCGTCTGCCCGACGGCATCGAGGAACGCGCGGTTTACGTGGTGGACGGCGGGCTCGCGGCCATGGAGAGCCGCATCGCGGCACGCACCATGGCCGTATTCAGCACCGCCGAGGGCATCGAGGTCACGGCCAGCGCACCGACCCACTTCGTCATCGTCGGCGGCGAACGCCTCACGCACCGTCACATCTGGTGGAACTTCGTCTCCAGTCGCCGCGAGCGCATCGAACAGGCGAAGGCGGACTGGCGCGAGGGGCGGTTCCCGAAGGTGCCGGGCGACGAGGCGGAGTACATTCCCCTGCCGGAGAAATAGACCCGGCCGCGGGCGTCTGCCCGCGACTCCTTTCAGGTCTCGTCCGACGCGACAATCACCTGGGTGAAATGCATGTCGAAGCGATTGTTGCCGGCCTGGTCCTCCAGGGTGACATGATCGTCTTCCATGCGTGTGATCAGCACGCGGTACGGTCGTCCGCCAATCAACACACCGAACTGCTTCTGCTGGCGAAAAAACTGATCCAGCACTCTCTGGAACTTGGTCATCCCAGCCTCCCTGTTACGTCGACCTACTTCACTGCATCGATGAAGGCGCCGGTCTCCTTGCGTACACGCAGCAGCTCCGCCTCCGCCTCCAGCACCGACTGTTCCGCCTCCTTCATCTCGACCATCGCCAGCTCCTGGGCAGTCTTGATCACCAGTTCGTACTGACGGACCACCTCATCCGGCGACAGGTCCTGGTTGATGGACAGCTCGCACAACCGGTACAGCGACTCGCGCAGGAACATCAGCATCTGCGAGCGCTTCGCCAGCTGCACGACCTCCTGGCGCGTCTCGGAGGCGATCTTCGCGGAGGCCGCATCCTGCGGCAGGTCCGCCTCCAGGTTCATGCTGGAGACCAGA
>JAJLKJ010000022.1:0-5130 GCA_033839185.1 Gammaproteobacteria bacterium | reverse complement strand
CGGATGGGCAGGCTCTCGAGTTCCAGCGCGGCGCCCTCGGCCAGGGTGCCCGCCTGGGCGATGGGAAAGGCCTGGGCGAGCAGGGCGGGTTCCACGCCGGAGAGCGGCCCGATGGAAAGCTGTACGAGACTCACCGCTTTCGCCTGGTGCGTACGGGCGATCTGTTCCACCTGGCTGATCACCGACTGGCACACCGACAATTCGTGCACCTTCAGCCCCCTTCCAGGGCGAGCATCTCGTCGTAGACCTCCCAGGCCGAACGCGCGTCTTCCTCGGTCATCTTCTGGATGGCGTAGCCGACATGCACCATGACGAACTCGCCGACCTGTACCGGTTCGTCCTGCAGCATGAACAGGCTCACGGTGCGCTCCACGCCCTTGGCCTCGCAGCGCGCGTTGTAGCCGTCGACCTCGATGACCTGCATGGGAATTCCAAGACACATGGCGTAATGCTCGCTGGATGATGTAACGACGTTATTACAGACGATGACAGTTGGCGGATCAAGACGCAATGCACGGATGCCCATGCACAGTGAAGCAGAATACATTGACGGACACGTGAAAGCGTCTACCTTTTAACAGAGTCTGTCGATGGATTGACCAGGGTCATGCCCGGTGTGTGATGCACTATCCATGTCACGACAGTTTCATTATGCTCGGCCATGATGATCAGACATTGAAAAATAAGAAGTCGCTAATAAAGCAGCGGTCTTCACAAGAACAAGCCACGAGGGATGTCATCTTGGAACCTGCCATCGCGCAGTCGCCCGTCACCCGCAGGATACTGGTCCTGGGACTGGGCAATACCCTGCTCACCGACGAAGGCGTGGGTGTGCACGTCATCGAAGCACTCGCCCGCAACGACCCCGACGCCCTGCAAGCCGACTACATGGACGGCGGCACCATGAGCTTTACGCTCGCCGGTCCCATCGAGGAGGCCGCCGCCCTCATCGTGGTGGACACGGCCCAGCTCGATGCCGCACCGGGCACCGTGCAGGTCTTCGAGGGCGAGGCCATGGACGACTTCATCGCCACCGGCAAGAAGAGCAGCGTGCACGAGGTCTCGCTCAACGACCTGCTGGCCATCGCCCGACTGGAAGACAACCTGCCCGCCAACCGCGCGCTGATCGGCATCCAGCCGGCCGACTTCGACTGGGGCAGCTATCCCACCGCGCCGGTGGCCGCGGCCATCCCGCTGGCCTGTCGCGCGGTCGAAGAACTCCTCGCAAGGTGGCAGGCATGAGCGGCTTGGCGGATATCGGCGTCAAGGTGGAGTCCGGCGGCTTCGTCCCGGACGACGTGCTGACCGGCATGGCGGATGCCGTGCTGCGCGAGATCCACCAGAACCTCGAGGCCCTGCGCGAGCGGGGCGAGACCCACGTGATCGACCTGGCCAGCCTGCCGCTGACCGGGGCCGACCGCCGCCAGCTGCGCGAGGCGCTGGGGCAGGGGGAGGTGACGGTCCAGGTCGAGGCCGCCGGTCCGACCGCCATCCACGAGACGGCCTATGCCGGCGTGTGGTGGGTGGAATACCAGAACCTGCTCGGCGCCACGGCAATCGAGCAGGTGGAGATCGCCCCGGTGCCGGCCATGCTGCCGGCACACGCGGACGACATCGCCGGCGCGGCGACGCGCCTGGCCGCCGCGCTGGAAGGCAACAATCCGGCAGACTGAATCCTGATCAATACCGGCTAGATGGAGGCGGGTATGAACGACAAGAAGAAAAGTCCCGAAACCCTGGGCGAGGAACTCAGCCGGCGCGGCATGAGCCGGCGCAGCTTCCTCAAGTTCTGTACCGCCGTGGCCTCGGCCATGGCCCTGCCGGCCTCCATGGCCCCGGTGATGGCCGAGGCACTGGCCAAGGCGCGACGCCAGTCGGTGATCTGGCTGTCCTTCCAGGAATGCACCGGCTGCGTCGAGTCCATCACCCGTTCCTACGCGCCCTCCATCGAGTCGCTGATCTTCGACTTCATCTCGCTGGACTACCAGCACACCCTGCAGGCCGCCGCCGGCCACCAGGTGGAGGAGGCCCGCGAGATCGCCATGAAGGAGAACTGGGGCAAGTACCTGGTGGTGGTCGACGGCTCCATCCCGCTGAAGGACGACGGCGTGTACTCCACCGTCGCCGGCGAGACCAACCTGCAGACCCTGAAGCACGTCGCCGAGGGCGCGGCCGCCATCATCACGGTGGGTACCTGCGCGGCCTTCGGCGGCATCCCCAAGGCCAACCCGAACCCGACGGGCGCGGCCGCGGTGCAGGACATCATCACCGACAAGCCCATCGTCAACGTGCCGGGCTGTCCGCCCATCCCCGAGGTGATGACCGGCGTGATCGCCAACTTCCTCACCTTCGGCAAGCTGCCCGAGGTGGATCACCTCAAGCGGCCGCTGGCCTTCTTCGGCGACTCCATTCACGACCGCTGCTATCGCCGCACCTTCTACGACCAGGGCAAGTTCGCCAAGAGCTTCGACGACGAGGGCGCGCGCCAGGGCTGGTGTCTGTACGAGCTCGGCTGCAAGGGGCCGACCACGTACAACGCCTGCGCCACGGTGAAGTGGAACCAGAACCTCACCTTCCCCATCCAGTCCGGGCATGGCTGCATCGGCTGCTCGGAGCCGGATTTCTGGGACAAGGGCAGCTTCTACGCGCCGCTGTCCAGCGGTAACTGGGGTTCGGCGGAGGGCATCGCCGCCGCGGCGGTGGCAGGCGCGGCCGTCGGCATCGGCGTGGCCGCCATGTCGAAGGCCAAACAGAAAAAGACTACGGAACAGGGGTGATCACCATGGATCTGCTCGAGTTTGCACGCGGCCCTGCCATGCAGTGGTCGCTCATCATCCTGGCGTTCGGCATCGCCTGGCGCCTCTTCGGCATCATCTTTCTCAAGCGCAAGAAGGACCTGTCCGAACCGCGTCAGGCCGGCACGCTCGGCGGTGCGGTAAAGACGGTGTTCTCGCGCTCCGTACCGGCGAAGGCCTTCTGGTCGCGCGTCATCTACTCCAACCTGGTCGGCTACGTGTTCCACATCGGCCTGGCCATCGTGGTGTTCGCCTTCCTGCCGCACATCCTCTGGTTCGAGAGCATCCTCGGCTTCCAGTGGCCGGCGCTGCCCACCAGCGTCATCACCCTGGTGGCCGTCATCACCCTGGCTGCCATGGTGGCCCTGCTGGTGAGGCGCCTCACCCATCCGGTGCTGCGCATGATCTCCAACTTCGATGACTACTTCAGCTGGCTGGTGACGATGGTGCCGCTGCTCACCGGCATGATGGCCTTCACCCACACCGGTTTCGGCATGCGTTACGAGACCGTGCTGGCGATCCATATCCTCAGTGTCGAATTTCTCTTCATCTGGCTGCCGTTCGGCAAGCTGGGACACAGCTTCCTCGTGTTCCTGAGCCGCGGCACGACGGGCGCGCTGTTCGCGCGCCGGGGGGCGCGTACATGAGCAGCACCGACCTGGAACAGGAACACCCGCTGGATCTCGAATCCAAACGCGTGAGCGTGAAGAAGCCCGAAAGGCGTTACGACACGCAGGGCGACATGCCCGACGACCAGCGCGTGCACACGGCGATGGTCAACTTCGTGAAGGACTTCGGCGCCACCAGCGCCACCTACATGGAATCCTGCGTGCACTGCGGTCAGTGCGCCGAGGCCTGTCACTTCTACGTGCAGACCGGCGATCCGAAGTACACGCCGATCTGGAAGCTCGAGCCCTTCAAGCAGGCCTACAAGCGCGAGGCCGGTCCCTTCTCCTTCCTCTACAAGGCGCTGGGTCTCAAGCGCAGGATCACCGTGGAAGAGCTGCAGGAGTGGCAGGAGCTCATCTACGACTCCTGCACCATGTGCGGCCGCTGCACCATGATCTGTCCCATGGGTATCGACATCGCCACCCTGGTGGGGCAGGCGCGTCATGCCATGTTCCAGGCCGGGCTGGTGCCGCACGAGCTCTGGTCGGTGGCCGAGCGTGCCGAGCGTGAGGGCAGCCCGCTGGGCGCCACGGCGAATGTGTTCGAGGACCGCATCGAGTGGATGGGCGACGAGCACGAGGTGGAGATGCACGTCGACGAGGACGAGGCCGACGTGCTCATCACCATGTCCTCCATCGAGATCCAGAAATACCCCGAGTCGATGGCGGCCGTGGCGAAGGTGATGAACCACCTCGGCCTCAAGTGGACCTTCCGCACCGACGGCTACGAGGCCACCAACTTCGGCATGCTCTCGGGCAACACCGCCTGGCAGAAGGACATGACGAAGAAGATCGTGGAGGCCGCGAAGAAGGTCGGCGCGCATACCGTCATCCTGCCCGAGTGCGGGCATGCCTACGGCGCGCTGCGCTGGCAGGGGGCGAACATGATGGGCGAACCCCTGCCTTTCAAGGTGCGCCACATCTCGGAGTTCCTCGCCGAGCAGGTGAACAACGGCCGGCTCAAGGTGAAGAAGGTCGATAGCTCCGTCACCTTCCACGATCCCTGCCAGGTGTCGCGGCGCGGCGGTGCCACGCAGGCGCCGCGCGACGTGATGAAGGCCCTGGGTGTGGAACTGCGCGAAACGGAAGATACCGGCGACTACAACTGGTGCTGTGGCGGCGGCGGTGGCGTCATCACCATCCATCGCGCCGACAAGCTGCGCTACAAGGCCTTCGAGATCAAGATGGCGCAGATCGAGCGGGCGGGTGGCGAGATGCTGCTCACCAGTTGCTCGAACTGCCGTCAGAACTTCGACGACAGCCAGGAACACTTCCACTGGGACAAGACGATGCACAGCCTCCTGGAACTGGTGGCCGACAACCTCGTCGAGAACTGAACAAGAATAAAACCGATTGCATGGGGATAGCAGCATGAGCACAGAACGTATCGTCGTCGATCCCATCACGCGCATCGAAGGCCATCTGCGCATCGAGGCGGAGGCCGACGAGAACGGCTTCATCAAGCACGCCTCCAGTGCCGGCACCATGGTGCGCGGCATCGAGACCATCCTGAAGGGCCGCGACCCGCGCGATGCCTGGGCCTTCGCCCAGCGCATCTGCGGCGTGTGCACCCTGGTACACGGCATTGCCTCGGTGCGTTCGGTGGAGGACGCACTGGACTATCCGATCCCGCCCAACGCCCAGCTGATCCGCAACCTGATGATCGG
>JAJLKJ010000021.1:0-25322 GCA_033839185.1 Gammaproteobacteria bacterium | reverse complement strand
CTGCGACCATGTCACCCTCTATCCCTTCTACGGCGACGACGACTACGCCTGGACCGACCGCATCGAGCAACTGGCCCAGGGCGCCTGCCTGCTCTGTGCCGACGACGAGGCCCGCGCCGAGAGGGAACAGAAGGCGATGGCGGCAAGGCTGGCCGCCCGCGAGCGCGGGCTGCCGCCGCTGGAAGGCTCGGACAAACAGGTCGCCTGGGCCGAGGGCGTCCGCCTGACCGCCTTTTCCGCCATCGACAAGGTCCACAAGTGGGTCGAGCAGAACGACGACGCCGCCGAGGCCGAAGACCCGGATCACTGGCACACGGTGAAACAGGGCATCCACAGGGCCAGTCGCTGGCTGGAGGAACAGACCGACGCGAAATGGTGGATCGACCACCGCCACGGCATCATGAACAACCTCGATGGCGGTCGGGCCCTGCTCTCGGCGGTGATGGAACAGGAAGGGTATTTCTGAGGGGTGAGGCGTGGGAGATGTAAAGGCCTTTTCAGCCACAGAGGGCACAGAGATCACAGAGAGCTGAGCCCTCTCGGCGATGACAACCATGTCGATCGCACAACCCCATCGGCCAGAGGGCTGGCCTCCTACCGCGGACGGGAGGGCCAGTGGCGTGTGTGATCCAAGCGCGTTCCAGCCACAGAGGACACGGAGGCAAACCGGATTGTGTTCTTCCTCTGTGTTCTCTGTGTTCTCTGTGGCGCTTGGACTTCACGCCTCACGCTCAAAACAAAAAAACCCACGCCCCTGGCGAGGCGTGGGCAATCCCACATTCCGATCCGGAGGAAGATCAGAAATCGAACCGGGGTCCGGCCACCACGTTGCGCGGCTGGCTGGCGGTCTGGATGAAGTCGGTCTTACTTGGTCAGGATCAGCTTGCCGGTGCGGGTGCGGCGCAGGGTGTACACCTCGCCCTCGTGCTCGATGTGCAGCGGCTGCCCCTCGGGCAGCAGCGCCCGGCTGTTCACCACGCGCCGGTCTGCCGCATCGGCCCGCCCCTCCAGCGGCGGCCGGGATTCGTGACTGTCGGTCATTACCTGCCTCCCTTTGCACTGCCTCTGACATTCCCGGCCGCCTGTAGCGGGCATGGGCCGGGGACATGGGGATGCACGATAAACTAAATGCGAATCATTATCAAGTGCATGTCCGTGGCGCACCGCCGGGTATCCACCACGCGCCTTGAGCCATCGGAGCGAGTGGGCCACAATCGGACAAAACAAATACAAACAATCCGGACTCTTCATGCACGAAGCAGGACGGCTCGTACCACCGGGCCCCAGGGAGACACACCACGCCGGGCGGCAGACGCGGCGCGGTTTCGTTCTGCTGTTTTTCCTCATCACCCTCTTCGGACTTGGCGCCTGCCAGGCCCCCGAGCCACCGCTGCGGGTGGCGACCAGTCAGTGGATCGGCTACCAGCCTCTGCACCTGGCCGAGGAGCACGCGCTCTTCCCCGCCGAACAGATCCGGCTGGTTAGCTTCAGCTCCAACACCGAATCCCTGCGCGCCTTTCGCAACGGCAACGTGGAGGTGGCCGCCCTGACCCTGGATGAGGCCCTGCAGCTACGGGACGTCGGCCACGACGCCCGGGTCATCCTCGTCATGGACTACTCCGAAGGGGCGGACAGCATCCTCTCCCGCCCGGACATCGCGCGCCTGGAAGACCTGCGCGGCCGGCGCGTGGGCGTGGAGAGTACCGCGGCCACCGCCTACCTGCTCTCGCGCGCCCTGGAATTCGGCGGCCTCACCGCGGACGACATCGAAGTGGTGCACCTGCATATCAACCGACAGGAGCAGGCCTGGCGGGACGGCCAGGTCGACGCCCTGGCCACCTACGAACCGTTGCGCACGCGCCTGCTCGAACAGGGGGCCCGCGAACTCTTCAGCAGCCGCCAGATGCCGGGAGAGATCGTGGACGTGCTGGTCACCCGCGCCGGGGTCATCGAACAACGCCCCGGGGACCTGTCCCGGCTGATCGAGGCCTGGTTCGCAGCCATCGACTACCTGGACGATCATCCGCGGGATGCCGCGGACTCCATTGCACGGCACACCGGCCTGTCACGGGAAGGTCTCGGACAGGCCCTGACGGGCATCCATCTGCCGTCCCAGGCGGAGAACTGTCGCCTGCTCGCGCAGGGCGGCGAGGCACTGCAGGCCCCCGCCCGCCGCCTCTACACCCTCATGCAGCAGCGCGCGCTGGTGTTCAGCGAGCACCCGCCGCTCGAGCAGCTCTTCGACGACCGCGTGCTGCGCGGCCTGGACTGCCATCCCGATCCCCGCGACCGCAAGGACGACGCGTCGTGACGTGGCTGTACCGCTATCCACTGGCCGCCACGCTGCCGCTGTTGCTGCTGCTGGGCACGCTGGCCCTGGCGGGCATCTACATGATCACGCTCATCAATGGCCAGCAGGACTCCATTCGCCACAATGCCGAACGCGAGCTGGCCGACGAGATCAGCCGCATGCAGCGGCTGGGACAGTCCCTGATCGAACGCGGGAGCCTCGCCCGGCTGCAGGAGGAGATCGCCGCCTTCGGCCCGGACATCCGCGTGAACCTCGCCCTGGTCATCGACCAGGACGACCGCATCCTCGCCTCCCTGGAATTCTTCGATCGCGATCGCGTCCTCGGCGACGGCCTGGACGGGACCGCCTCGCCGGCCGTGGGCAAGACACTGCCATCGCTACTGGCCGAGGCGCGCGCACGGCGTGCGGCGCAGGTCGCCCACGTCGACGGGACCGATAGCCTGCTCGCCGTCGCCCCGCTGGAGATGCCGGGGACGGCCACCCGCCTCGGCCCCCGCCAGCAGGGCGCCGTGGTACTGGCCTGGAGCCTCGCGCATCCCTTTGCGCAGGCCCGTCATGCCGCCCTGAAGACGGGACTCATGCTGCTGCCGTTGCTGATCGCCGCCTACCTGGGCATCTGGTGGGCACTGTATCGGGTGCTCGTCCGCCGGCTCGCCACGCTCACCCGCACTGCCGAGCGCATCGCCGACGGGACAGGCGAGCTGCGCGCCAACCTGGACGGGCACGACGAGGTCGGCCGGCTGGCCCAGGCCTTCAACCGCATGACCGATGCCCTGGCCAGCGAGCATGCCCAGGTCGAGGACAGCGAACGCCGTCTGTCACTGGCGCAGAACTATTCCAATATCGGCAGCTGGGAATGGGACATCGCCAGCGACCGGCTGGTCTGGACCGACAACACCTATCGCCTGTTCAAGATCACGCCGATCGGCAGCGAGGTCACCTATCAACGCTTCATCGCGGCCGTGCATCCCGAGGACCGCCCCCGCGTCGAGGCAGCGGCCCGCAACCTGCTGGAACACGGCGAGCCCTATGAGGTGGAATACCGGGTGGCAGGTACCGACGAGACCTGCTGGCTGATGGGCCGCGGCGACGTGCTGCGCGACACGGCAGGCAACCCGCTGCGCATGTACGGCATCGTGCAGGACATCACGCAGATGAAGGCCGCCGAGGCGGCGTTGTACCGCGAGAAGGAACTGGCCCAGGTGACGCTGGCCTCCATCGGCGACGGCGTGATCACCACCGACACCGAGGGCCGCGTGCGCTACCTCAACCCGGTGGCCGAATACCTCACCGGCTGGAAGACGCCGCAGGCCGAAGGCAAACCGCTCACCGAGGTCTTCCATATCCTCAACGAACTCACCCGCCAGCCGGCCATCGACCCGGTGGCGCGCTGCCTGCGTGAGGGGCGCATCGTCGGGCTGGCCAACCACACCATCCTGGTGCGCAACGACCGCCGCGAATTCGCCATCGAGGACTCGGCGGCCCCGATCCGCGACAGCGACGGCAGCATCATCGGCGTGGTGCTGGTGTTCCACGACGTGACCAAGGCGCGGGAGATGGCCAACCGCCTGAGCTGGCAGGCCAGTCACGACGCCCTCACCGGCCTGCACAACCGCATCGCCTTCGAGGAACGGCTGCGCCAGCTCACGCGCTTCCCGGAAGGCGCGCGCGAGGCCGCCCGTCACACCCTGCTCTACATCGACCTGGACCAGTTCAAGGTGGTCAACGACCTGGCCGGGCACGTGGCCGGCGACGAACTCCTGAAGCAGATCGCCGGACTCATGCAGGAACAGGTGCGCGACACCGACATGCTCGCGCGCCTGGGCGGCGACGAGTTCGGCGTGGTGCTCACCCACTGCGACATCCAGCATGCACAGCGCGTGGCGGATGCCATCCACCGCACCTTCGACGACTTCAAGTTCGCCTGGGACGATCGCGTGTTCCGCATCGGCGCCAGCATCGGCGTGCTGGAGTTCCGCCCGGGCGAGCAGTCGCTCACCGACCTGCTGAGTTCCGCCGACATGGCCTGTTATGCGGCCAAGAACGCCGGCCGGCGCCGCACGCACATCTACGAGGCACAGGACGAGAACCTGCAGCGCCACCGCCACGAGATGGACTGGGCCACCCGCATCAACGACGCGGTGGAGGACGACCGCCTGGTGCTGTATGCACAGACCATCGAGCGTCTGGGCAATGGCTACATGCCGCCCGGGCTCGCCTTCGAGGTGCTGGTGCGCATGCGCGACGACGACGGCGAGCTCATCGCCCCGGGCGTGTTCCTGCCGGCGGCCGAGCGTTTCGACCTCATCTCCATCGTCGACCGCTGGATCATCACCCGCGCCTTCAGCATGGTGGCCGACTGCACGCGTCATGACGACACCCCCTCCATCGCCCACTGCGCGATCAACCTCTCCGGCGGCACGCTCAGCGACGAGACCCTGCTGCCCTTCATCAAGACCCAGCTCAGCCTGCACGACCTGCCCGGGCAGATGTTCTGTTTCGAGATCACCGAGACCGCCGCCATCTCCAACTTCCAGGCGGCGCTGCGCTTCATCCGCGAACTGCGCGCCATGGGCTGCCGCTTTGCGCTGGACGACTTCGGCTCGGGCCTCTCCTCCTTCTCCTACCTGAAGAACCTGCCGGTGGACTACCTCAAGATCGACGGCACCTTCGTACGCGGCATCAGCACCGACCAGGTGAATCGCACCCTGGTCGGCAACATCAACGACGTCGGCCACCTGCTCGGCAAGCACACCATCGCCGAATACGCCGAGGACGAGGCCACCATCGAGGCGCTGCGGGAACTGGGCGTGGACTACGCCCAGGGCTACGGCATCAGCCGCCCCGAGCCGCTGGAAAAGCTGCTGGCATACTGCCGGAAGAACGAACCGGTGAACTGAGCCCGCGGACGCGGGCCGGTCAGGCTGGCTGCAGGGGCAGTTCGATATAGAAGGAACTGCCGCGACCCACGACGTTGTAGGCGCCGAGCACCCCCTGATGCTGCGCGATGATCAGGCGGCTGAGACTCAGGCCCAGGCCGGTGCCGCCGGCATCCCCCGACAGAAACGCCACACCCGTATCGCCCAGGACCGCCGCGAGTGCCTCCTCGTCCATCCCCGGCCCCTTGTCGATCACCTCGATACGCAGGCGCTGCTCGACACGCGAGGCATGCAGGGTGAGGGTGGAGCCCTCGGGGGAGTGACGGATCGCGTTGCCGAGCAGGTTCACGAGCACCTGAGCCAGCCGGTGGGGGTCGCCCCAGACCGTCTCCTCCGCCGCCAGATAGGTCTCCACCTCCACGTGGCTGTGATACTGGTTCAGCAGGGGCTCCACCTGCTCCAGGGCATCATCGATCACCCCCTGTACGTGACACCGGGCGAAGGCATAGGTAATGCCGTCCGCCTCGATGCGCTTGATGTCGAGGATGTCGTCGATGACGCGCCCCAGGCGTGCCGAGTTGCGCACGGCCTGATCGAGCAGCGGGTGGGCATGGGCATCGTCCTTGCGCACCGTGTCGTCCGCGAGCTGCTGCAGCGCCCCCTCCAGCGCCGATAACGGCGCGCGCAGCTCGTGTGTCATGTGGGAGAAGAACCGTGTCTTCACCGCATTGGCCTGCTCGGCCTGACGTTTGGCCGCGGACAGGGCGCCGAGCGAACGCAGCAGGGCGAACACCAGTAGCGACACCAGCAGCGACAACAGCAGCCCCGCATACAGGGCCAGGCGCGAGGCCTCGCCCGACGGCTGCCAGCCGGATGACGGGTAGGCCGCGAGCTGCCAGGTTCCCTCGGGCAGCTGGATGGTCGAGAGCAGCGCATCCGGCCGCGCGAACAGATCCGGATCGCCGTGGATCATGGCCCCGCGCGCACCTTCACCATCGCGTCCACGCAGGGCGAAGCGCAGACCATCTCCCCGCTCGGCCATGCCGGTACGGGCGATGAAGGCATCCACGTCCATCACCAGGCTGGCCAGGCCCCAGTACTGGGTCTGCGCGCTGTCGAGAAAGATCGGGGTACGACTGATGAAACCGCGGCCGCCCTGCACCAGGTTGACGGGACCGGCGATCACCGTGTTGCGGCTGGCGATGGCGCGCAGTACCCCGTCGCGCTGCGTGGGACTGTCCATGTAGCGAAACCCCAGCGCGGCCTCGTTGCCGGCCAGCGGTGCCATGTGCGTGATCACGTTGTCGCGGGCCAGGGCGATGTTGCGCAGATGCGGGGCACGCTGCAGCACGCGGGCGGCGATTGCATCGAACTCCGCCTGGTCGAGCTGCGGTCTGGTCGCCACATACATCACCATCCCCAGCGTGAGGTTGAGGGTGGTACCCACCTCATACTCGATGCGCGCGCGGATGGCCGCCGATTCCTGGGCCACGGCATTGCGCAGTCCGGCCAGTTCACGTTCGCGTTCCAGCTGGTAGAGATACAGGCTCAGCGCCAGGCAGGCGGAGAAGACGATACCGACGAGGAGATAGATCAGGCCGGGATGTTCGATACGCGCGGGCATGCCCCATCATAACTGCGGCATCGCAGGACTTGCATTCCCTATAAAAGCAACTATACAAGTTACATTATGACCACGAGCACCCGCTTCTCCATGGCGGTACACATCATGACGGCCCTGGCCTATCTCGATGCCAGGACCTCGTCGGAGCTGCTTTCACAGACGGTGAACACCAACCCGGTGGTGATCCGCCGCCTGCTCCGCGACCTGGCGCGTGCCGGGCTGATCCTGGCCGAGCGGGGCAAGCACGGCGGCTTTCGCCTCGCCCGCGACCCCGGCACGATCAGCCTGCGCGACATCCATCGCGCCGTGCAGGCCGGCCAGCCGCTGGTCGCTCTGCACGAGAACCCGGAAAACACGCAGTGCGCGGTGAGCTGCAAGGTGCGGCCGGTGCTGGCAACCCATCTCGCCCATGCCCAGCAGGCCTTCGAGGCGACGCTTGCCGACACCTCGCTCGCCGAGATCGTCCAGGCCATGTAACCCACCCCGTATATCCAAGGAGTCCCGCATGAGTTCGCAACACATGCTCTTCGAACCGGTCACACTCGGGCCGCATCGCCTGCAGAACCGCATCGTGATGGCGCCGATGACGCGCAACCGCGCCATCGGCAACCGGCCCGGCGAACTCATGGCCGAGTACTACGGCCAGCGCGCCTCGGCCGGCCTCATCATCACCGAAGGCACCAGCCCCTCGCCGAACGGCCTCGGCTACCCCCGCATCCCCGGCATCTTCTCCCCTGACCAGATCGAAGGCTGGCAGGCGGTCACCGCCGCGGCACATGCCGGCGGGGCGAAGATCTTCATCCAGCTCATGCACACCGGGCGCATCGGCCACCCCCTCAACCTGCCGGCAGGCGCCCGGGTGCTCGCCCCCTCGGCCATTGCCGCCGCGGGCGAGATCTACACCGACGCCCAGGGGCTGCAGCCCCACCCGGAGCCCGTGGCCATGACCGCCGAGGACATCGCCACGGTACGCGGGGAATTCGTGCAGGCGGCCAGGAACGCCCTCGCCGCCGGTTTCGACGGCGTGGAACTGCATGCGGCCAACGGCTACCTGCTCGAACAGTTCATCCGCCCGACCAGCAACCGGCGCGAGGATGCCTATGGCGGCCCCATCGAGAACCGCGCGCGGCTGCTGCTGGAAATCGCCGACGAGACCATCGCCGCCATCGGCGCCGGCAATGTCGGCATCCGGCTCTCGCCCTATGGGGTGTTCAATGACATGCCGCACTATCCCGGGATGGACGCCGACTACCGCTGGCTGGCCGAACGTCTCGGCCGACTGGGACTCGTCTACCTGCACCTCGTCGACCACTCGGCCATGGGCGCACCCGAGGTGCCCGAACACATCAAGCAGACCATGGCCGAACACTTCGGCGGCCCCGTCATCCGCTGCGGTGCCTACGACCCCGCACGCGCCCAGGCCGACCTCGACGCCGGCCGCGCCGCGCTCATCGCCGTGGGACGCGACTTCCTCGCCAACCCCGACCTGCCCGCCCGCTGGCAGCAGGGCGCGGCGCTCAACCCGCCCGACCCGGACAGCTTCTACACGCCGGGAGAGAAGGGCTACACCGACTACCCGGTCCTCGAACCGGCGTAGTCACCCATCGCAACACCATCCATACCGCAAGGAGCAGACCATGAACGACCAGCAACCCGCCGACCTCGTCGTCATCCTCATCACCGGGCCGGAGAACCCGAAGCGACTGCCCTCCGCCTTCTTCCTCACTGCCACCGCGGCGGCCGCCGAGCAGAACGTGATCCTCTATCTCACAGGACCCGCCACCGAGCTGCTGAAGAAGGGTGTGGCGGAAAAGGTCTACCCCCTGGAAGGCGGCAAGAGCGTCGCCGAATTCATGAAGCTCGCCACCGACAACGGCGTGCAGGTCATCGGCTGCCGCCAGTCGCTCGAACTCAACGGCATGAGCGAAGACGACCTCGCCATGGACCTGCCGCTGCTCACTCCCAGCCAGGCCCTGCCCTCACTGGGTGCCGCAGGCAAGGTGTTGACGTGGTAGATGAGTCAGGAATCAGGAGTTAGGAGTTAGGAGTTAGGAGTTAGGAGTTAGGAGTTAGGAGTTAGGAGTTAGGAGTTAGGAGTTAGGCGGAAAATCCGATCGCCACAGAGGGCACAGAGGACGCCGGCATACCGGTTTCACTCTGTACCCTCTGTGACCTCTGTGGCACATAGACTTCCCGACTTGCGCTTCCAACTTCCAACTTCCAACTTCAAACTTCCATCTCACCCTGTCCAGCGTCGTGCCACGTTCAGGGCACTGTCGATGTCGCGTGCATAGGTCAGCAAACCACGCGTCTTGCGCACGCCGGCACGGCGCAGCTTGGTGATGAGGCGCGGATGCAGGCCGGCGAAGACCAGGCCGGTCCCGCGACGGGACAGGGTGTGGAGCATGCCCTCGATGGCCACCATGCCGGTGGCGTCCAGGCTGGTCACGTCGCGCATGTCCACGACGATGACCTTCACGTTACTGTCGACGAGCTGCAGCACGTCCAGGGCCTTTTCCGCAGCGCCGAAGAACAGCGGGCCGTTCATGTCGAACACCGCGATCTCGGCCGGCAGGTCCTCCGGCAACCGCAGCTCGCGTGACTCCATGCGACGGGCACCGGTGATCTGCGCCATGCGCCGGATGAACAGTGCCGCGGCCAGACCGATGCCCACCGCCACGGCCAGCACCATGTCGAACAGCACGGTGAGCCCGAAGCTGGTGAGCAGTACGGCCACGTCCCCGCCCGGTGCCGCCCGCAGGGTATGCAGAAAATGCCGGGCCTCGCTCATGTTCCAGGCGACCACGAGCAGCAAGGCGGCCAGCGCGGCCATCGGCACCAGGCCGAGCAGGCCGGCCAGGCTCACCACGGCCAGCAGGATGGTGAGCGAATGGAACACGGCGGCCAGCGGCGAAACCGCCCCGCTGCGGATATTGGTCGCCGTGCGGGCGATCGCCGCGGTGGCGGTGATGCCGCCGAACAGCGGCGCCACCAGGTTGCCCAGCCCCTGCCCCACCAGCTCGCCGTTGGGATTGTGCCGGGTCTGGGTGATCCCGTCCGCCACGCTCGCGCAGAGCAGGGACTCGATCGCGCCGAGTATGGCGATCGCGATCGCCGGTGCCAGCAGTTCGCGTATCAGCCCGAAGCTGATGACCAGCGGCTGCCCGTCCGCGCCGGGCAACTGCCAGGGCAGCACGAGACCCGGGACCACGGGCGGGATGCCGCCACCTTCCCGCCCATCGATCGCCCAGTGGAAATTCGTCGCGATGGTGCCAACGGCATGGCCATCCACCAGGTGATTGATCACCCAGCCCGCCACTGCGGCCAGCGCCAGCGCCACCAGCGGACCGGGCAGCGGGACCGGCAACCGTGCGGAGACCCGTGGCCAGACGACGAGCACCCCCAGGGTGAAGAGCCCGACACCGAACTCGGCCGGTTGCAGGGTCGGCAGCCCCCGGACGACCAGCACGAGGTTGTCGACGAAGTGCTCGCCCGATCCCGCGATCTGCAGACCGAAAAAGCCCGGCAACTGCAGCGTGGCGATGACCACGGCAATCCCTGCGGTAAACCCCAGCACGACCGGATGCGGCACATACCGGATCAGCGTACCCATGCGGGTGACGCCGAGCACCACGAGAATCAGCCCCGCCATCAGCGTGGCGAGCATCAGGCCGCCGACGCCGTATTGCTGCACGATCGGAAAGAGAATGGCGACGAAGGCGGCGGTAGGGCCGGTGATGTTGAAGCGTGAGCCGCCCGCCAGGGCGGTGACGATACCGGCGATGATCGCGGTGTAGAGCCCATGCTGCGGCGGTACCCCGATGGCAATGGCCAGGGCCATGGACAGCGGCAGGGACACGATGCCCACCGTCACGCCGGCCAGCAGGTCGCGCCGCAACTCGCCCCGGCCATAACCCGCCCCCCAGGCCGAGCGCAGCCCGGCAGCGAAGGTCGGCCAGTGACTCAGAAATGTTCGATAGGACAAGGGATCGTTCCGGCGCCGACGTCATGGATGAATGCAAAGACACTAGCACCACAACCGCCCCCCGCGTGATGACCTGGGACAAAAAAGCCTTGGAGCACGGGTGAAGAATCGCAGCCGGCCGCCCATTCCGCCTGTTGCCACCGCGCTTACAGGACTGGACCCATTGGCGGTTTTTCCCGAAAATACGCCCATTCCACTGACTTATTAATATGCACGGCGCCCCCAAGGCAGGCAGGTATTGCGCCGGCACCACACAATACCGACAACAGCACGGACAACGCCTCACCATGACACAGCCGCACGACCTGGAGCGCGAACTCGCACAGCTCATCATCGAGACCCTCAACCTCGAAGACATCACCCCCGACGACATCGAACCCGAGGCCCCGCTGTTTCGCGAGGGCCTGGGGCTGGACTCCATCGACGCCCTGGAGATCGCGCTTGCCGTTTCCCGCCAGTACGGCATCCAGCTCAAGTCGGACGACGAGAACAACACGCAGATCTTCCGCTCCCTGCGCGCCCTCGCCCAGCATATCGCCGCCAGCCGGCCCTGACCGATGGCGCCTGCGCAGGCAACACCCACCACGTTCCGGATCCCGGCGGACCATCCCTCGCTGCCCGGGCATTTCCCCGGGCAGCCCATCGTGCCGGGGGTGGTGCTGCTGGATCACGCCCTCGCACACCTGACCAGACAGCAGCCGGGGCTGAGGACGACGCGCCTGTCCCAGGTGAAGTTCCTGCATCCGGTCACCCCAGGGCGTCTGCTCACGCTCAGGCTGCGGACCGGGGCCCGGGGTGACCTCATCCTGACCCTGCTGGACGAGGAGACCGCGGTACTGGAGGCCAGCCTGCCGGCTCCGGAGGCAGGCTGAAACGTCATGTCCTCCACGGAGCCGAACGCCGCCGACTGGCAGACGCAACCCGAACGCGGCTCGCCCTTCCTGGTCTGGCTGATACGCTGGATCGCCCTGCACCTGGGGCGCCGGCCGGCCCGCGTCCTGCTCTACCCCATCACGCTGTATTTCTTCCTGTTCGCCCCCACACCCCGCAGGGCCTCGCGCGCCTATCTCTCGCGGCTTTGGGGCCGGCCGGCCCGCCATCGGGAGGTGTTTCGCCACATCCACTGCTTCGCCAGCGCCACCCTGGACCGGGTATTCCAGCTCGCGGGGCGCGACCAGGCCCTGGACATCCAGATACACGGCCTGAAAGAACTCGAGGCCTGCCTGGACAGAAACCAGGGCGTACTCATCCTCTCCGCCCATCTCGGCAGTTTCGAATCGCTGCGGGCGCTGGCCCGACGCCGCCCCGGGCTGGACATCAGGGTGCTGATGGAGGCCGGCCAGAACCCCATGATCACGGGACTCCTGCATGAACTGGCCCCCGATATTGCCGAGAGGGTCATCCCCCTGGGGGGCGTGGACAGCCTGATCCGTATCGAGGCGGCCCTGCGGGAAGGCGCCATCGTCGGGGTGCTGGCGGACCGACGGGTGGCGGGTGACCGCAGCCTGCAGGTGCCTTTTCTGGGACAGGCGGCCGCGTTTCCCCAGGGGCCGTTTCTCCTGCCCCTGCTCACCGGGGCCCCCGTGGTCCTGGCCTTCGGCCTGCACGACGGGGGCAACCGCTACGACCTGCACTTCGAGGTCATTCCGACCCCGGGGCGGGTCGGGCGCGGCCACCGCCAGGCGGAGATGCAGCGGCTGGCCGAGGCATTTGCCGGCCGGATGGAACATCATCTGAGGCGGGCCCCCTACAACTGGTTCAATTTCTATGACTTCTGGGGAAACGGGGCATGAGCAAGGGCCTCCTCCGGCTGTCCCGCCTGCTGCTGCCGCTGCTCCTGGCCGGCCTCGGTATTCCGCTGCATGCCGCCGGGACGGACGATGAGCTGGCAACCCTGCTGTCCGGCTTTGCGGCCATCCCGGCACTGGAAACCGGCTTTCGTGAAGAACGCCATAGCGAACTCCTGATCGGCCCGCTCATCCAGCAGGGCCGGCTGCGCTATCGGGCCCCCGACTTCCTGGAACGCCGCACGGAACACCCCGTCCCCGGCAGCTGGCGCATGGAAGGCAGCCTGCTGGTGGTGGAGAGCGGCGACCAGCTCAGGGTACAGCCAATGGACGAAGTCCCCGAAGCAGGGGCGCTGGCCGATGCCCTGCTGGGCCTGCTCAATGGCGAGGCCGAACGCCTTGCCCGCAGCTGGCAGCCAGACATGCACGGAGAGGCCCATGCCCGGTGGGTGCTGGAACTGACGCCGGTCACCGAGGCGGCACGCCGACTGGGCGCGATGCAGGTCAACGGGACCGGCACCGTGGTAAGGCATATCACCACCTTCGAGCCCGATGGCAGCGTGCGCGAACTGCATCTGGCCGCGCCATGATCCGCCGACTGCTGCCCATCGGCATCTGGGCCATGCTGCTGGGCCTTGCACTGCTGCTGCTCGCCCAGCGCCTCGAAACCAGCAGCGATCTCACCGCCTTCCTGCCGCAGGATTCCGCCGGCCAGTCCTCGTTGCTGGCCCGCCACCTCGAACATGACATTCAGTCCCAGTGGCTGCTGGTGGCGCTACGCCGGGGTACGGCCGTCGAGCGGGAGCGCCTGCGCCTGGAACTGGGGCAACGACTGCGCGAGAGCGGGCTGTTCCAGACCGTCATCGACGGCCGGAAGGCGGCAGCGACCAGCCGCATGGACCCCGAGCGCTATCTGCTCACCGATCACGCACTGGATGTCGCCAGCCTGCGGCGCGCCATGCAGGACATCCAGACCATGCTCTACACGCCGCTTGCCGGCGACCTCGACCGGCTGCGGCGCGACCCCACCGTCGCGCAGCTCGCGCTCTCGACCGGGCCGGCCGGCCTGCTGACCACGAACGCGCCGGAGACAGGGATGAGCCTGCTCGCCCTGCAGGCACCGGCACTGGCCGACCCCCGGCAGGCACGCCAGCTACTGGCCACCGTGGCGGACCAGCTCGCCCTCCTGCGGGCGCAGGGCATCGACGGCCAGATGACCGGACCGGCGGTCTTCGCGGCCGAAAGCGAACGGCACATCCGCGGCGAGATCGACCACCTCATGATACTGGCGGGGCTGGGAGTGCTGCTGATCCTCGCCCTGGCATACCGCCCCGCCCTGCCGGCATGGCTCAGCATCCTGCCGCCGCTGACGGGCCTGCTCGGCGGCATGGCGCTGGTGGTGCTGGTCTTCGGCACGCTCCACGGCATCGCCATCGCCTTCTCCGCCATCCTCATCGGCATCAGCGTCGACTACGCCATCCACCAGCTCAGCCACCGGCATCCGGAGCGGATCCGCCAGACCCTGCTGCTCAGCGCCCTGACCAGCATTGCCGCCCTGGGCAGCTGGCTGCTGTCGGGCATCCCCGGACTGATGCAGACCGGGCTGCTGACCGCCGGCGGCCTGCTCATCGCCGCCCTGACCAGCCTGTATGTGCTGCCCGCCCTGCCATTCGCCGCCGCCACCGCACCACGCTGTACTGTCCCGCTCATCCCCCTCGCCACGCCGGGTTCGGCACGCCGGATCAGCCTGTTCGTGCTGGGGCTCTCCCTGCTCCTCATCCTCGCCAGCCCCGGCAAGGTCTTCGACGACCGTCCGCCCCTGGCCGGCGTGGTCAGCCCCGAACGCCTGGCACTGGACAGGGAACTGCGTCTGGCCGCCGGCATGCCCGACGCCGGTTACAGCCTGTGGGTCACGGCCGATGACCGGCAAACCCTGCTGCAACAACTGGAAGGACTGGAGCCACTGCTCCGGCAGGCACAGGACGAAGCCTGGATCGGCGGCCATCTCAGTGCCGCGCAGTACCTCCCCAGCCTCGCCCGCCAGCACGCCCGCCTGGCCCGGCTGCCCGACCGCGAGGAACTCGGCCACCGGCTCGATATCGCGACGCAGGGTACGGCCCTGCGACCGCAGGCCTTCTCGGCCTTCATCGAGGACGTGCAGCGGGCAAGAGCCACGCAACCGGTCGACCTCGCGGCACTCCCTGCACTGTCACCGTCGCGGGCCGCCATGCTCGAACACCTGCTGTACGAAGACCCCGTCAGCGGACAGTGGCATGCCCCCGTGCTGCTGAGGCGGGTCGACACCGCCCGCCTGGACGATCTGGCCGGGCTGTTCGCCGCCTCCCCGGCACAATGGCTGAACCTTCCGGCGCAGGTCGAAACGGCCATGGCAGAGACCCGGCGACAGGCCATCTGGCTGTCTGCCGGTTTTCTGCTCGTCATCCTGCTGCTGATCATGCCCAGCCACCCGCGGGGCGCCAGCGGCAGCCTGAGCCAGGTCACGCTGCCGCTGCTGGCGGCCCTGCTGGGAACCGTCGCCCTGCTGCGGCTTTCCGGCATCGGGATCAACCTGTTCCACGTGGTCGCCCTGGTGCTGGTGGCCGGCCTGGCCGCCGACTACCGCCTGTTCCTGTATCGCCATGACGCACCCGGACAACGCCAGGCCACCCACCACGCCCTGCTGGTCGCCATGGCCTCGAGCTTCTGCGTCTTCGCCCTGCTCGCCGGCGCCGACACCCCCATCCTGCAGGACCTCGGCATCACCATCCTCACGGGCGTCTTCCTCGCGCTGCTGCCGGAGTGGCTCACCGGGCTGACGTCACTGGCCCGAAGGCTCGGGCGGCCGGGCCATCGCCCCCCCTTTTGAGTTACAATCCGCCCCCAGCCGACCACCCATCCTCACGGTGAGATAGCGCGACGGCATGGCCGATCACCCCATCACAGCACATACCCAGGTCAGTGCCCTGGGACATGGCAACCAGGCCACGCTCGCCGCCCTGCAGGAGGGACGGCCGGGGCTGCGCGCCTGGAAGGCCGGGGATGGCCAGCTGCAAACCCATATCGCCGAAGTCGCAGGCTGGCAGGAACAGGCGCTCCCCGGGGGACTGGCCCGTTACGACTGCCGCAACAACCGCCTGCTCGAGCTCGCCCTGCAGCAGGACGGCTTCACGGACGCGGTCGCCTGCGCCTGCCGCCGTCACGGCGCCGACCGTCTCGGCATCTTCATCGGCACCAGCACCTCCGGCATCGCCATCACCGAACAGGCCTACCGGGAGAGCGCCGACCGGGGGGATGCCGGTCCCCTGCCCGCCGACCGGCACTCGCATCGGCATACCCATCAGACCTACTCCGCCGCCCGCTACCTGCGCGAGCGGCTGGCCCTCACGGGGCCGGCCCAGGTCATCTCCACCGCCTGCTCCTCCAGTGCCAAGGTGTTCGCGGCGGCCCACCGCTTCCTCGAGGCCGGCCTGATCGATGCCGCCATCGTGGGCGGTGTCGACAGCCTCTGCGAAACCACGCTGTATGGCTTCCACTCGCTGCAGCTGGTATCCGCCGAGCCCTGCCGCCCCTGGGATCGCGATCGCAGCGGCATCAACATCGGCGAGGCGGCGGGACTGGCGCTGATCGAACGGCGTCACGATCATGCCGCATACCGCCTGCTGGGCTACGGCGAGAGCAGCGATGCCTACCACATGTCCTCCCCGGAGCCGGAAGGCCGCTACGCGGCGGAGGCGATGCATGCCGCCCTGCACCGGGCACGGCTCGGGCCCGAGGACATCGATCTCGTCAACCTGCACGCCACCGCCACCCGCAACAACGACCGGGCGGAAGACCGGGCGATACAGCACATCTTTCCCGCCGACGCCGCCACCCGCTTCGTCGCGACCAAGGGGCTGACCGGGCACACCCTGGGTGCGGCCGGCATCATCGAGTCGCTGTTCTGCCTGCTGTCCCTGGAGCAGGGCTTCATCCCGGCCAGCGCCGGCCTGCAGACCCCCGACCCCGCACTGGCCACCCCGCTGAACCGGGAACACCGGCGCGCGCAGCCCCGCCATGCCATGAACAATTCCTTCGGCTTCGGCGGCTCGAACGCCTGCCTGATCTTCGGGGAACGGGTCGGATGAAACTGTATGTCGAGGCAGTGGGGCTGCTCGGCCCGGGGCTTGCCGGGTGGGAGAACGCGCAGTCCGTGCTGCGTGGCGAGGCGCATCATGTTCCGGATGCCCTGCCCGGGACGGCACTGCCCTTCATCCCCGCCAACGAACGACGACGCCTGACCACGCACATACGGCTCGCACTGGCAACGGCCGCCGACACGGTCAGCGATCATCCCCCCATGCCCAGCGTGTTCGTCAGCATGGAAGGGGATCTGGGCATCGTCGACCGCATCTGCCAGGCCCTGACCCAGCCCGGCAAACCGGTCTCGCCCACGCATTTCCACAATTCCGTGCACAACACGCCTGCCGCCTACTGGCATCAGGCCATGGGCTGGCACACGCCCTCGACCAGTCTTTCCGGTGGCGAGGCCAGCTTTGCGGCCGGGCTGATCGAGGCGGCCACCCAGTCGATCGAGGCGGCGGCTGACGAGGCCGCCGGCAAGGTCCTGCTGATCTGCAGCGACGACGCCACGCCGGAACGGCTGTCCCGGCTGAGCCCCTGCCCCCAGCCGTTCGGCTGCGGGCTGATCCTGAATGCCCAGCCGGGGCGCAACAGCCGCTGGGAACTGGACATCGACTGGCAGCGCGATGCGCAAACCGCACCCGACAACATGCACTCGCCCTCGCTGGAGCAGCTGCGACAGGTCAACGCCGCGGCGGCGGCGCTGCCCCTGCTCGCCACGCTGGCGACGGGAAGACCCGGCACGACCAGGCTGCCTGCCTGGGAGGGCAGCGCCCTGCAGATCACGGTGCAACCGCGATGACCCCGGATATCGCCTCCCTGCTCCCGCATGCCGGGGACATGGTGCTGATCGACAGGGTGATCGCGATGGATGAGCACCATATCGTGTGCGAGACAGACAGCCATCGCCGGACAGACAACCCGCTCAGGCGCGATGAACGGCTGCACGCCGTCGCCCTGCTGGAATACGCCGCCCAGTGCATGGGCCTGCATGGCGCGCTGACGAGCAGGGAGGGCCGTGCCCGGCTCGCCTTTCTGGCCGCCGCCCGCGACGTGACGCTGCACGTGGAGACCCTGCACGAGCTGCCCGGCGCACTGCAGCTGCGGGCGGACAAGCTACTGGATACGTCGGGCGGGGTCATTTACGATACCGCTGCCATGCATGAAGACCACTGCCTGATGCGGGCCCGACTGACCGTCATGACCCCGCAAGAACACTGAAGATGACGAAACGGGCATTGATCACCGGTGCCAGCGGCGAGATCGGGGCAGCCATCTCCCGCGCACTGACGGCGATGGACTGCGAGGTCCTGCTGCATGGCCGCGACGCGACGAAACTCTCGCAACTGGCCAGCGAGATCCGGCAGGCGGGTGGCAAGGCCGGTATCTGCCGCTTCGACGTCACCAATGCGGACGAGGCGCGCGAGGCCCTGGAGGCAGAGCTGGAAGCAGGTCCGATACAGATCGTGGTCGCCAATGCCGGCATCCACGATGATGCCCCCATGGCCGGCATGAGCCATGCGCAATGGCGCCGGGTCATCGACGTGTCGCTGGACGGCTTCTTCAATACCGTCCAGCCGCTGCTCCTGCCCATGATGGGCACCCGTTGGGGACGGGTAATCGCCATGTCGTCAGTGGCAGGAAAAATGGGCAACCGCGGCCAGGTCAACTATGCGGCGGCGAAGGCGGGTCTGCATGGCGCCATCAAGTCGCTGTCACTGGAGCTCGCCTCGCGTGGGGTGACGGCCAACACCGTTGCACCGGGAGTGATCGCCACCGCCATGAGTGCCGGACAATTCGATGAAGACCGCATCCGGCAGCTGGTACCGATGAAACGGGCGGGCAGACCGGAGGAAGTGGCCGATCTGGTCGCGTTCCTGGCCTCCGAAAGGTCCGGCTACATCTCCGGCCAGCTGATCTCCATCGACGGCGGGCTTAGCTGAGCACCCGAATCAGATTTCACGACGTTCAGAACAGCAACAGGATCATACATGGACGTAGTCGCCATCATCCCGGCCTATAACGAGGCCCGCACCATCACGGCTGTCGTGAAGGCCGTGCGCCCCCACGTAGACGCGGTACTGGTCATCGACGACGGTTCCGCCGACGACACGAGCCGGCTGGCCATCGCTGCCGGTGCCCAGGTCCACCGCCACCATCGCAACCTGGGCAAGGCCAGCGCAATTGCCACCGGCTTTCGCCAGGCGGCAGGCCTGAATCCCCGCTGGATCATCACGCTGGACGGTGACGGCCAGCATCCGGCGACACGCCTGCCGGCCATGATCCAGCTCGCCCGCAAGCATCCCGAAGACGTCATCATCGGAGCCCGCATGCTGGATCGCGAGCAGGCACCGGCGCTGCGACGCTTCGCCAACGGTTTTGCCGACTTCTGGGTCAGCTGGGCTGCCGGCACACCCTACCGGGATACCCAGTCGGGCCTGCGACTCTATCCTGCCAGGGTCGCCGCCTCACTGCCGCCACCCAGCCGGCCGGAGCACGGCTTCGCCTACGAGAGCGAGATCCTGATCGAACTGGGACAGAGAAGGCATGGCGTCATCCATCACCCGATCGAGACGCTCTACCCGGAGAACCGGCGCCCCAGTCATTACCAGGCCTGGAAAGACACGGGCAGCATCGTGAAGATGGTGGCCGCCCGCCTGCTCAGGCGCGGATTGAGTCCGCGCGCCCTGCTGCACAGCCTCGACAGCCGCCGGCTTTGCGTACTGCCCGCCGGCGAATACGGCGAACAGACGACAGACCCGCTGACGGAGACACCCGCCGGACCACTGGCAGGAACAAGCGGCACGGAAAAATAATGCGCGGCCGAACCCGCGCCACGACTTTGCCGCATGGCTGCTGTACACAGCCATACGGCATGACAACGATGGGATAGCCATCATTCATCTCAACGATACGCATGAAAGGAAAGGAAATCATGAATAACAAGCTGAAAGCACTTGCCATCGTGATGCTCGTCGCCAGCCTGGTGGTCCTCGCCGGCTGCCGCACCGCGACCGTCTACAACGTGAATGAAGCGCCGGTCAACATGACCAAGTCCAACTACACGGCCAGCGATGTCAGACAGGCCATTGTGCAGGCGGGTGCGCGCCTCGGCTGGCAGATGAAGGAAATCCAGCCGGGCCTGATCCTCGGCACGCTGTTCATCCGCGACCACATGGCCCAGGTCGAGATCCCGTACGACACCAACAACTACAGCATCCGTTACAAGGACAGCTCGAACCTCAACTACGACGGCGAGAACATCCATTCCAACTACAACGGCTGGATCCAGAATCTGGATAATGCGATTCGCAGCAATCTGATCAACCAGTCCTGAGGCTGAACCGGCCTGCCATGTCCGGCAACACATCGCCTTCTTCTCGCCGGACATGGCGGGTCACGCCTTCCATGATCGGGCCCAGCGGCTTTGCCATGCTGGGCCTTTCTGTTCTTCTCATCATCATCAGCATGGGCACGAGCCTGCTGATCGCCTGGCTGCATACCGGCCGCGTAGCCAGACGGGCGCTGGCAGCTCAGGCCGTTGCGCCTGATGCCGACCTCGTCGTGTTCGGAAAGAAACTGCAGGCGGATGGACGTCCCGATGCGGACTACCAGGCCAGGCTGCAGAAGGCCGTCGAACTGGCCAACCAGCTCCCTTCTGCCCGGATCCACCTGCTGGGCGGAGACACCTCCGGCACCGGCCTGAGCGAGGCGGCGGCCGGCCGGGACGTTTTGCTCGCCCACGGGGTGGACGGCAAACGGCTCTTGCTGGAAGAACATTCCCGCCATACCCTGGAAAATATCGCCAGGCTCGCAGAAAAGACCGGTGGCGATACGAGGCTGATCGCGATCTCCCGCGCCGAGCACCTGGCACGCTGCTGCAGCATGGGGCGGAATTTCGGGCTGCAGATCATTCCCTGCGCAGCCGTCATGCCTCACCGCAGGCTGCATCAGCTGCACGAGGCCTTCATGTTGCACTGGTATCTGATCGGCCGCGGCGTGGCGCGGCTTTTGGGGAACCGCCATATGCTGGAGGCAACCGGCCGGCAGTAAGCCTCCGGCGTCAGGATGCTGCCAGCAGCTGCAGCAGGTCCTCCCTGCGCAGCTTTCCGGCCTCGGTACGGGGCAGCCGGTCGACAAGACGCAGCGGGCGTGGCAGGAAGACCGGGTCGATACGCCCGGCCAGCTGCGACAGGATCCCGGCCCGTCCGACACCGTCGGCCACCACCAGCGCGGCCGGCCTGCACAATGCATCCCCGTCTTCCGGCATGAAGATCACGCCATCCACCACGCCGTCGATCGACAGCAGCAGTCGGTTGAGATCGGCCAGCGAGGCACGCTTGCCTGCCACGTTCACCATATCGCCGGGGCGGGCGAGCAGTTCAAACTGCCCGGCATCATGCACCGTGACGAGATCCGGCAGCCGCATGGGCCCGGGCCAGGGCAATCCACTCACCACCGCAGCCTCTCCATCCTGCCGCAGATCGATGCCGTCGAACACCCGCCAGTACGGGCTGGCGGTCTGCCGGCGTGACGCCACCGCACCCGTCTCGGTACAGCCATAGATCTCATCGACTGGCACACCGAGAACCCGTTCGGCCTCTTGTGCCAGTTCCAGCCCCAGTGGCGCCGTCGCACTGATCACCCCCGCGATCCCGGGCCAGGACAGCCCGGCGCGCACCACGGCGCGCAGATGCACGGGGGTGGTCACCAGCATGGCCGGCACCTCGACATCCAGCAATGCCTGTCGCAGATCCTCCGGATAGAAGGGGCGGCCGCCGTATACGGGCATGCCGCCAACCAGCGGCAGCAAAATGCTGCATTCCAGACCGAACATGTGCTGGGGAGGCACTGTGGCCACGATCGGCTGCGCCTCCAGCCCGAATCGCTGCAAGGCGGCACGCGCCGTCGATTCCAGCAGATCCCAGTGCTTGCCATGCGCCTGGGGCACACCGGTGGAGCCGGAGGTGAAAACGGTCACGGCGGGTGCCGCCAGGGGGACGGGTGAGAAGTCCGGTGACATGTCACCGGGGCACAGTTCATCCCAGCGCACGACCTGTAGCGGAATCATCACATCGTCCAGCGCCTCGCTGGCAACCCATGCCATGTCCGGATAACGGACCGCCAGATCCTGCAAGGCGGCGGGCTGACGATTCTGGGGAAGCAGAACCTGCTTCCCGGCCAGCAGGGCGGCACAGAACACCAGCAGGAAATCCAGACGGTCCTCGCACAGGTTGGCCAGACACGGCTGTGCGGGAAGACGACGGGCCAGGTATACGGCACGCGCCATGAATGCCCCCCAGCTGATCCGCTCCCGGCTGCGGATGCAACAGGTACTGGACGGGTCACGCGTTGCGAGCAGGTCCCATAGACGGTTGGTGCTGCAGGAATCCATCACGGTCATCGGCGCAGGGTCGCGCGCAGGTCACAGCGCGAGAGCTTCAGAAGATAATCCACCAGCCCGGGGTGGGACAGATGACGAAGATGCCATCGGCGAAACAGGAACTCGAGTACAAACAAGCCACCCGTCAGTACATAACCGCCGAGATTCGCGACCCATGACCAGACGGACAGGGGCGCCCAGAGGGCAAGACCCAGCATCAACAGCCACACGAGCAGGAAATAGCCGACCCAGAAGCGGGTGACATTGCGGGTATAGCCCACCACCTCGGGCGGCAGCGCCTCCCCCCGCATCAGCCGGGCAAACCGCGTCGCAACGGGGGTCGCCCCTGCGCGCAGGGACTCGGCAAACACCCACAGCAACATGCCATAAACCACCAGCGGCAGGGCGAACAATGCCCAGTCCGTCTCCCCTTGCCACCAGAGAAAACCCGCCACCAGCCAGAGGACGACCGCTGCCACCCAGCGAGGAAGCGACGCCGGGGCGCTTCCCAGCAGGAGCAGGGAAACAACCAGGAACAGGGGAAATATCGCCCACTGCGCCGCACCGAGGAGTATCAGCAAATGCACGGAAACAGGCGCCAACGGGATCAGCCAGATCAGTCTCATGCCAGCCATCCACTACCGAAAGCTGCAAATTAGACCACAAGCAGGCGACACATAAAAATGCCCCGGAGCGGATGTCTCGACGACAGGACTGTATCGGTTCTGCCCGGCTTCAATGGCCCGCCAATTCGGGTAGAATCCCGGCTTTCGAACGGACGAGGATACTCAGCATGGCGCAGGAAAAGGCCCACGCCACAACAGACCAGGATGTTGATTTTGATGTCATCGTGATCGGCGGCGGCCCTGCCGGCTCGACCATCTCCCCCCTGCTGGCGGAGAAGGGATGGCGGGTGCTCCAGCTGGAAAAGGACCACCACCCGCGCTTTCATATCGGTGAATCGCTGCTGCCGATGAATCTGGAGATCTTCGAGAAACTCGGCGTGCTGCAGCAGGTTCGCGATATCGGCGTGTTCAAACCCGGCGCTGAGTTCAACCTGTCCCCGGAAGAATCAAACGGACACAACACCGTCAAGGCGCTGACCTATTACTTCAAGGACGCGCTGAACCCCTCCGTGGATCATGCCTATCAGGTCCGTCGCTCCGAACTGGACGCGCTCCTCTTCCGCAACAGCTCGGCGAAGGGCGTGGAGACCCGCGAAGGCATTCGCGTCACCGACGTGGAGCTGGGCCGCGGGACCAGCGACATCAAGACCGTGAAGGCGCGTGATGAGGCAGGCGAGGAGCACACCTGGAACGCCCGCTATATCGTCGACACCAGCGGACGGGACACCTTCCTGTCACGCAAGCTGGGGCTGATGCGCAAACACCCCAGGCACAGCAGTGCGGCCATTTTCGGTCATTTCGACAACGTCACGCGTCGCGAGGGTCCCGACGGGGGAAATATCAGTATCTGCTGGTTCGAACACGGCTGGTTCTGGATGATCCCGCTGAAGGACGGCAGCATGAGCGTCGGCGCAGTCTGCTGGCCCGAATACCTGAAGACCCGCCAGTCGGACCTGAAGAGCTTTCTCTGGGACACCATCAAACTCTGCCCCGCCGTCCACGACCGGATGGCCGGGGCCACCCTGATCGATGATGCCGCCCGCGCCACGGGCAACTACTCCTATGTCTCCAGCCGCATGAGCGGCCCCGGCTACCTGCTGGTGGGCGATGCCTACGCCTTCGTCGATCCCGTCTTCTCGAGCGGCGTGTACCTGGGGATGAGTAGCGCCGTGCTCGCGGCAGACGTCGTGGATGGCAGCCTGCGCAATCCCCGTGCAGAAGCGGCCCTGCAGCGCCGCTACGAGAAGCGGGTACGCACCGCGATCAAGCGGTTTTCGTGGTTCATCTTCCGCTTCACCTCACCGGTGATGCGCAAGCTGTTCATGGGACCGAGAAACAATTTCAGCATGCAGCAGGCCGTCATCAGCATGCTGGCTGGCGATGTGTCGGGGAAACGCACCCCCATCGCCCTGCCGCTGCTGATGTTCAAATCGGTGTATTACACCTACTCCGTGCTGCACGCCGGACAGACCCTGCCCGCCTGGTGGCGTCGTGTGCGCAACCGCCGCATCAAGTTTACCGGCGGCACCACCTCGCAGGACCCGATGTAAGCCATCATGCCGTACGGTGCAGGCGTGACCTTCAACACCACGCCTGCACCTCCCTGCCGACTCACTCCAGGGGGTTTGGATAGGAGCGCAGCCCCAGTGCCTGCCCGTCGATCCTGTCGCCATAGAAGCACTGATGGGCGTGGAAGGTCTGGTCCGTGGCCTTGAGGTCGCCCTCGTGGCGCGGGTCCTGCGGGCGCTCGTGGCTGTTGATGTAGGCGGCCACGTCCCAGGCCTGCTGCTCGCTCAGGCTGTAGGGCTTGCCCAGCGGCATGTTGGCGTGAATGAAGGCGGCCGCCGTATTCACGCGGTGCATGCCGGCGCCCCAGTTGTAGGAGCCCTCGCCCCATAGCGGTGGGAACACGACCCCGCCCTCGGCCTTGCGCCCGAGACCGTCGTCGCCGTGGCAGATGGCGCACTGCGCCTCGAATACCTCGCGGCCACGCCGGATGTCCGGTTTCTTCTGTGGTTCATCGAGTTTCGGATAGCCACGACCTTCCAGCGCCACGCCGGTCGGCGCCCCCTTGGCCAGCCAGTAATGGTAGGTGATCAACGCGGTGAGCTCGGGGCTGCCGGACGGCGGCGGGCTGCCGTTCATGCTGTAACGGAAACAGCCCTGGATGCGCTCCTCCATGGTATTCACGCGGTCGTTCTTCTTCCGGTAGGCGGGGTACATGGTATAGGCGGCCCACAGCGGTGCGGAGTCGGCGCGCCGGCCGGCATCGACATGACAGTTCACGCAGTTCATGTCGTTGCCGACGTATTTGCCGCGCAGCTGCTGGGTGTTCACGAACAGGTCGCGACCGTAACGCACCATCTCGCCGAACTGGTCGTCCGGGATCTCGGCCTCGTGCGGGGGCGTGAAGGTCGGGGCGTTGCCCGGCGTGGCGGGCAGCTCGACCTGATAGTCGCGCGTCTGCTCGGCACTGAGTGTGGCGCTCAGGCAGAGCGCGCCGGCAAACAGCAGGATCTGACGCATCATGGCTTGTCTCCCGTGGTCGGTTTGACGGGGGGCAGTGTGGCGAAATACCGCGACACCGCCTCGATCTGCTCATCGCTCA
>JAJLKJ010000020.1:0-5879 GCA_033839185.1 Gammaproteobacteria bacterium | reverse complement strand
CGGTGACGGGGAGCCGGGTACTGATCGACTCCCGCTGCGCGGTGAGCGGGGCGGCGGTGCGGATTCGGCAGGATGGCGATACGCTCGACCTCGCCGAGCCGGCGGGGCTGCAGGTGGGCATCGCCTGGCAGGACACCGGCGACTGCGCGGCTCACAGTCTCTGCCGGGACATGGTCTTCCTGCGTGATGCGCCGACTGCCGCGCAGTGGCGCGAGGCGGGGGAGGACATGCGCGATACCTACGACCTGAGCCAGGCGCTGGCGCTGGCTAGACAATTCTTCCTGCCGCTGACCATCGAGCCGGGACAGACTACGACTACCCCTTAGCCTGCCCCGACATGGCCGTTACTCGGACTCCACCCCTTCCTCCTCCCGGCTCCCGCTCAGCAGCCGCCCGTTCCGGTCGGTGTGGCAGCTGAAGCGGTAGCTGGTCTCCAGAAGACATTGGTAAGCCGAAGATTCTAAACGGCGAGCATGGAAATGCGTGATCTGTTCCGAGTCTTGAGTACCTCATCGGTTTTGTCAGCTTCGAATACCCAAGACAGGGCATCCCCTGGTATTACCCCTTGCCCATTCGAGAATTGCCCGAGAAAGCGATTGGTGCCGTGCTTTTGGGTGGTACATCACGAGTCGACTGCTCGTGGTACTTATGGGGGTAACGTCAATGACGAAAAAAACGAAGCCGTTTTCGGGTGGCTTCATTAGCAGGGATGATTTCTTAGGGTATTTCTCACGTATCACCATTTCTACAGATCTGGGCTCTACCGAAACTTCAGAAAGAAGGTATATCTCGTAGAGATTACGGTTGTAATTGTCTGTTGCGACAATTGTCACGTTTAGGCATTCATTCGATTTATCAACAAATGATCGACCTATTTGTGAAACTGATCGGTTTATATTTTCCTTTGTTATTTGGTTCCACAGCGTATTGGTAGCAATCTCTCGAAACTCTTCTGGAGTTTGCACATAATTTCCTACGCAGCCAGAAACAAGCGTCAAGAGTAGAGTGAATGATAATTTGAATCCATTCTTTCCCATAACGGAATATTTTGGTTGGTTAGGCAAAATTAAAAATAGGGCGTCGACTGCATGTGACGAATCAGAGTCAAGCTAAACCCGGTTCCATTTTGGTAGTAGATTCATGAGTATCTACAGAGGCCTCTCACATCAAGGACTGATGGCATCTTGCCATTGAGACGAACGGGACAGGGGAGGTCTTTCCGTTTACAGGGTTTTGTTCTGTGATGTAAACATCGTAGATGCCGCTGTTGTAGTTCACATCAATGCCATAAGTCATCCCCGGCCTGGCTCTGAAAAGCGTGCCATGCTTGGTGATATATCTGGTGCCGCCTAGAACCGGGTACTTGACATAAATGAACTCAAGGTAGCTCAGTTTGTCTGTGGGTAACGCGATGTCGTTCTTTGGTTCGTTAATTACGCGTGTGCCCTCGTATTCACGTGCACAACGATCACTCACGGAGTAGATGTTGAGCTCGACTGAAAGGCGATACATCAACCAGTCTTCCTTGGCGCTGGTGGTAATATGCACATTCTCTGGCGAGGAATTCCGGTAGGTCTTTATTCCAGAGCATCCGGCAAGAAAAAGGACTGCGGTGCCGAAGATAATGAATGATTTAATAATCTTATTAGTGTTCTGCATTCTCAATCCATCCTTAGTTGGTTAGATCGGGGCAACCCTGTGTTTTTCCATTTGCCCAGTCAACGATGGCTTGTGCGAGCGACTTGTACATGATTTTCGGCCGATAGATTACAAGGTGGCTCGATTGCGAGTTGACAGGTGTGGCGTCAACCACGAAATAGAAATACCCATCTTCTGGCATGCCAACAGGCGCCCAGCCAGCACCAAACTTCTCGCGAATGATCATTTCGACAGCGTCTTTTTTTACGGTGACATTCGAGAGGAGGTATTTTTCACGCTGCTTTTCATAATATGTGCCTGCGCCGCGCGTCATATGCGTGCTGGTAATAGTGACGTTGAGGCACTCATCTGACTTTTTCTCAAAATCTCGTCCGATCGCATCAATCGGCCGTTTGACGTCCACCTCGACTTTTTCAGTTAGCATTCCATTGGGTGCTGCCTGGCGATATTCATCGGCTGTCTGCGGGTAGTTCATGGCGCAGCCGGATAGCGTGATAAGGCTTAGTGTGATGACGGTCAGAAATCCCTTGTTCTTCATGATAAGTCCTTTATTTCTTGCTGATATTAAAAAGCAGGATGCGTTACTCGGCCCGCCTCGGAAACGAGGCGAGAATAATTAGTAGCGGGCTGTAGGGGGCTGCAAGTAACCGTGCAGGTGAGGCACAAAATATGCGCATCTAACACATCCCTATGCGTGGGTCTCAACCTTGAGCTGAATTCATACTACCACTATTCGCCGGACGGGCAAGTACCGGGATATGCGCGTTGATTGTCGCTTAAAACCTGGGCTTTGAATGTGGTAGTGATGCTGTAAACAGGCGTTAGACCCCGGTTTCCCATAGCCAGCCCCGGCGTTGCCGTTACTCGGGCGTCACCCCTTCCTCCTCCCGATTCCCACTCGACAGCCGCCCGCCCCGGTCGGTGTAGCAGCTGAAGCGGTAGCTGGTCTCTGCGCCGTCCGCCCCCATGTGGCCGATCTCCACGCCCTCGATGTAGTAGCCGTCCTGGGTTTCGTGCAACTTGCCTTCCCGCCGCAGCCGCGCGGTTTCGGGGCGGTCGGCCGCGCCCAGGGCGGCGCGCTGGCAGGCCTCGGTGGCGGCGAGGCGGCCGGGGTTGGTGAGTTGCTGGTGCCAGCGGTTTACGGCCGGTACCTCCTGCACGAGGATGTAGCCGCCGGCGGCGGCGATGATGAGGATCGGCAGCAGGCGGTTGAGCTGTCGGCGTGGGCTGTTGCGGCGGCGGGTGTCGGGCGTGGGCGGCTGCATGCGGCGCGTGCCTCTCGGTAGATGGGGATGACTGCGGTGGTTGCCGCAGCAGTGCAGGCCTCATGGTAGACGATGGGGCGTGTTTTGAGAGCCCCGCTGCTATCATGCATGCAGTCTTTATAGGGGGGATTGCTTGTGCAGATACGCGTGGCGGTGGCGGCCGATCATGCGGCGATCAGGGCCCTGCATCTTCCCGTCTTCGGCGAGGAGGGCGAGGCGGTGGCAGCGCTCGCCCTGGCGCTGCTGGCGGACGAGACGGCCAGGCCGGTACTCGCGCTGGTGGCCGAGGTGGAGGGCGAGGTGGTCGGGAGCGTGATCTTCAGTGCCGTGCAGGTGACGGGCAGCGAGGACGTGCCGGCCCGGATCCTGGCGCCGCTGGCGGTGGCGGGGCGCTGCCAGCGCCAGGGCATCGGGCGGGCGCTGGTCGAACAGGGGCTGGAGCGGCTGCGGGCGCAGGGTGTCCGGCTGGTGTTCGTGCTGGGCGACCCGCAGTACTACGGTCGCTTCGGCTTCAGCCACCGGCACCGGGTGCAGGCGCCGTATCCGCCGGTGTTTCCGGAGGCATGGATGGCCCTGGCCCTGCAGGACGAGGCGCTGGACGCGGTTGACGGTCGGCTGCAGTGTGCGTGCTCGCTGGACCGCCCCGAGCTCTGGTAGGCGCACGGCCGCTCGCCAATCCGCCGCATGGAACGGCAGTTGGGCTGCTATGATCCGCCGATGTCCTCGCCCTCCCTCGAACAGCGTCTTGCCCAGCTCGCCCGTGTCATCGGCGAGACGGCCCCGCTGTGGCGGCCGGCGCCGTTTTATCATCCCCGTCTTCCCTGGGAGACCGATCACCCCGAACTCGCCGCCGCCCTGCGGGCGCTGACGGACGAGGAGATCGCGGCCTATGCCGCCGATGATGCGACCCTGCGGGCCTGGCTCGCCAACTGGCTGCCCGCTCTCGGCACGCTCGAACCCCTGCTGGCCTTCCCCCTGCGCGACGCGCCCCTGCCGGCGCCGGCGGACCGCCATGCCCCCAGCCGGGACGTGCCGGGTCGCAAGTGGTCGCAGATCGAGCGCTTCGCCGCGGCGGTGTTATCCACCGGGCCCTTGCGGGCCACGCGCATCGTGGACTGGTGCGGCGGCAAGTCGCATCTCGGCCGGCTGCTGGCCATGCACAGTGGCCGGCCGGTGATGCTGTACGAGCGCGACGCCGCGCTCTGCGCACAGGCGGATGCCCTGGCGCGCCGCGACCGCGTCGCGCTCGAGGCCGTGCAGGGTGACGTGCTGGCGCTGGCCGACACGCTCCCGGCGGACAGCCAGGTGGTGGCCCTGCATGCCTGCGGCGACCTGCACCGGCATCTGCTGGACCTCGCCGGCGTGGCGCCGGTGGAACAGCTCGCGCTGTCTCCCTGCTGTTATCACCGCACCCGGCACGCCGCCTGGCAGTGGCGCTCGCCGGCCGGACGGGAGAGCGGGCTCGTGCTGGGGCGCGAGGACCTGCGCATCGCCGTGCTGGAGTCCGTGACCTCGGCCCCGCGCGAGCGGGCACAGGCACGGGCACGACAGCAGGGGCTGCTGGCCCTGCTGGGCTGGGCGCAGGCCTGCGGGCAGCCGCTGGCCTCGGTGGCGGGGCTGGACTGGCGGCGGGACGAGGACGTGCCGGCCAACCTGCGCCGGCTCGCGCAGGCGGCGGGGCTGCCGCTGCCCGATGTCGACGAGGCCATGCGCCTGTGGAACATGGCGGCCGGGCGCGCCCGCGAGGTGCATGCCTTCGAGCTGCTGCGCCAGGCCATCCGCCGCCCGCTGGAGGCCCTGCTGGTGATCGACATGGCGCTGGGGCTCGAAGCACAGGGCTACTCGGTGTCGCTGACCGCCTTCTGCCCGCGCGACCTCACGCCGCGCAACCTGCTGCTGATGGCGCGGCCGGCATGAGGCCACGGTTTGCCTGCCGAGGCGGCAGGCGGTAGAAAGAACACTGGTTCGTGTCGACAGGCATCAGAAGGAATGGAAAGAGGAATCGAGGCATGATCGCCGAGTTCTTTCGCAGTGAGCTGCACATCGGGCTCAAGGTCCTGGTGACGAGCCTGGTGCTGGGCATGCTCAGCTGGATGCCGCTGCTGCTGTATATCCTGGTCGGTCCGGCGGATGGCAATCCCATCGGCCTCGGGCTGCTGGCCATGGCGGGCACGCTGCTCGCGGTGCTCGGCATGGGTGTGGGGCTGCTGTGGTGGGTGTTCGGCCTGCTGATGCGCCCGCGGGCCTGAGCGAGGAACCAAACCGGCAGTGGGGAGCATCCGGGCGACGGCTGCCTGTTCTATACTCACAGCCGATGTGAGCGGCGGCGCCATCGCGGCCTGCCACCGGCATGTAAACGGACGTTGATCTGCAAAGGGAGGGGCGATATGTCGATCATCCAGGCATCGGTCGGTCGGGGCGGAGTGAATCACGCCGAGGACACGCGACAGATCCAGACCCTGCTGAACCGCCATCCGGACCTGCCCGGCGTGCCGCTGCTGGTGGATGGGGTGATCGGCCCCGTGACCATCGCGGCCATCGAGGCCTTCCAGGGCAGGCACGTGGGGATGGGACAGCCCGATGGCCGGGTCGACCCGGGCGGCCGCACCCTGTCGCTGCTCTCTGCGGCGCCGGCCGCCGCGGGTCACGAGGACTGGACGGGCGACAGTGCGCAGTGGCCGGAGGAAAAGAAGCTGCTCAGTCTGCACCCGTCCATGCGCCGGGCCGTGGAGATCATGCTCGAGCAGCTGCGCACCCGGGGGTTCCGGCCGAGGATCTTCTATGCCTGGCGTTCGCTGGGGCTGCAGCAGGCCCTGTACGAGACGGGGCGCAGCCAGGTCGCCTTCAGCTTTCACAACGCCACCCGCCCCGATGGCCACCCCGAGGCGCTGGCGGTGGACATCATCGACTCACGCTATGGCTGGGAGGACCGGCCGGAGACGGCCGCCTTCTGGC
>JAJLKJ010000019.1:0-26684 GCA_033839185.1 Gammaproteobacteria bacterium | reverse complement strand
GATGGTGCCTGCCGGGGCGGCCTTCAGCGCGGCCAGCATGCCGTCGAAGTTCACGCCGCGGCGCGCTGCGTCGTAGTAGGGGTAGGTGCCCACCTCGAAGCCGGCGTTCTCGAAGAGCGCGCGGTGGTTTTCCCAGCTCGGGTCGCTGATCAGCACCCGGGCCCGGGGGTTGAGCTTCTTCAGGAAATCGGCGCCGATCTTCAGCCCACCCGTGCCGCCCAGGCCCTGCACGGTGGCGATGCGCCCGGCCTTCACGGCCTCGCTGTCGGCGCCAAAGACCAGGCCTTGCACGGCCTTGTCATAGGCGGCAATGCCGTCGATGGGCAGGTAGCCGCGCGCCTTGGGGGCTTCCAGCATCTGCTTTTCCGCGGCGGCCACGCACTGCAGCAGGGGCAGCTTGCCGCTGTCGTCGTAGTAGACGCCCACGCCCAGGTTGACCTTGGCCGGATTCGGGTCGGCGTTGAATTGCTCGTTCAGCCCCAGGATGGGGTCGCGGGGCGCCATCTCGACGGCGGCAAAGAGGGAAGACATGCTCTGTCCTTGTCAGTAGAGGGAAATTCCGATCTGGGCTACGCTCGCAAACTTGCCCTGCCACCCAGCAGCAGGGGAAAACCCGCATTCTAGGTTGCCCATGAACGACGTGAGCCTTGCCCACAACGCCGAAGTCGCCACCGCCGTGGACAGCCCGGACGAGTCGCGCTTCGTCCGCTTCCCTGACTCGCCCTTCCAGCTCTACCAGCCCTACCTGCCGGCCGGTGACCAGCCCGCGGCCATCGAGGCCCTGGTCGAAGGGGTGCGCGACGGCCTGAGCTTTCAGACCCTGCTGGGCGTGACCGGCTCGGGCAAGACCTTCACCATGGCCAATGTGATCGCCCGCCTGGGGCGGCCGGCCATCGTGTTCGCGCCCAACAAGACGCTGGCGGCCCAGCTCTACAGCGAGTTCCGTGAATTCTTCCCGCGCAATGCGGTGGAATATTTCGTCAGCTACTACGACTACTACCAGCCCGAGGCCTACGTCCCTCAGCGCGACCTCTTCATCGAGAAGGACAGTTCGATCAACGAGCACATCGAGCAGATGCGCCTGTCGGCCACCAAGGCGCTGCTGGAGCGGCGCGACACGGTGATCGTGGCCACCGTCTCGGCCATCTACGGCCTGGGCGACCCGCGGGCCTACCTGCAGATGATGCTGCACCTGGATCGCGGCGACCGCATCGACCAGCGCACCCTGCTGCGCCGGCTGGCCGAGCTGCAGTACACGCGCAACGACATGGAGCTCGCCCGCGGCAACTACCGCGCGCGCGGCGAGGTGATCGACGTGTACCCGGCCGAGTCCGATGCCGAGGCCGTGCGCATCGAGCTGTTCGACGACGAGATCGAGCAGCTGTCCTACTTCGACCCGCTCACCGGCGAGATCCTGCGCCGCGTTCCGCGCCTGACCATCTACCCCAAGACCCACTACGTCACCCCGCGCGAGACCATCCTCGGCGCCATCGATCACATAAAAGAGGAGCTGCGCGGGCGCCTGGCCGAACTGCGCGAGGCGAACCGGCTGGTGGAGGCCCAGCGGCTGGAGGAGCGCACGCGCTTCGACATCGAGATGCTGGTGGAGGTGGGCTACTGCTCAGGCATCGAGAACTACTCGCGCTACCTGTCCGGCCGCAACCCGGGCGAACCGCCGCCCTGTTTCCTCGATTACCTGCCGAAGGACGCCCTGATGGTGATCGACGAGAGCCACGTCACCGTTCCGCAGGTGGGCGGCATGTACAAGGGCGACCGCTCCCGCAAGGAGAACCTGGTCGAGTACGGCTTCCGCCTGCCCTCGGCGCTGGACAACCGGCCGCTGATGTTCGAGGAATTCGAGCGCCTGCAGCCGCAGACCATCTTCGTCTCCGCCACCCCAGGCCCCTACGAGCAGGCCCATGCCGACCAGGTGGTGGAACAGGTGGTGCGCCCCACCGGCCTGGTCGACCCGGTCGTCGAGATCCGGCCCGTCACCAGCCAGGTCGACGACCTGCTGTCGGAGATCAACGAGCGCGCGACGCGCGACGAGCGCGTACTGGTGACCACGCTGACCAAGCGCATGGCCGAGGACCTGACCGACTACTTCATCGAGCACGGCGTGCGCGTGCGCTACCTGCACTCGGACATCGACACTGTGGAGCGCGTGGAGATCATCCGCGACCTGCGCCTGGGCGAGTTCGATGTGCTCATCGGCATCAACCTGCTGCGTGAGGGCCTGGACATCCCCGAGGTCTCGCTGGTGGCGATCCTGGATGCAGACAAGGAGGGCTTCCTGCGCTCCGACCGCTCCCTGATCCAGACCATCGGCCGCGCCGCGCGCAACCTCCACGGCAAGGCCATCCTCTACGCCGACAGGATCACCGGCTCCATGGAGCGGGCCATCGGCGAGACCGAGCGCCGCCGGGAGAAGCAGATCGCCTTCAACGAACAGCATGGCATCACCCCAAGGGGGGTGGAGAAGCGGGTACGCGACATCATGGAAGGGGCCTACGCCGGCGGGCAGATGGCCAGCGCGAAGCGCTTCGCCAAGGTGGCCGAGGCCGAGCTGCGCTACGGCAAGCTCAAGCCGGCCGAGGCCCTGAAGCAGATCGAGCAGCTGGAAAGGCAGATGCACGAGCACGCCCGTAATCTCGAGTTCGAGGAAGCCGCCCGCCTGCGCGACGAGATCGGCCACATCCGCCACCACGCCCTGGGCATCCCGGAGGAGGTGGCCGGCTGAGGCCCCATCCGGCATGGGCACGATGCGGGCGCATTTCAGGGATTGTCGCCCCCCAAACCCTGTGGTAAAGTTCGCAGCCTCTTCAGGCGCGTAGCTCAGTTGGTTAGAGCACCACCTTGACATGGTGGGGGTCGTTGGTTCGAGTCCAATCGCGCCTACCAACACCCGAAAACCCGGCCCCGGCCGGGTTTTTTTGTGCCCGCAGCCCGGCACGAAAAAAGGCGCCCCGTCTCCGGGGCGCCTTTTTTGTTTCTTCCCTGAATCCGGTGAGGCGCGGCTTACTTGGCGTTCAGATAGCCCTGCAGCGTCTCGTGGTCCGGGGCCTTCACGGTCATGCCGTTCGGGCCGGCACCGATGGCGGTGGCCAGCTTGCCCGGCTCGTGGCCGGTGGCGCGGTATTCATCCAGTTCCTTGGAGGGGTCCTTGAACACCCACAGGCGCTCCTCGACGACGAAGGCCGCATAGCCTTCCTTGTCATACTTGGAACCCGAGGTGGTGGCGCAGGCGGTCAGCGCCAGGGTGGGGATCAGAAAGGCGAGGATCAGCATGAGCTTACGCATGGAATGTCTCCGGGGGAGGTTGTTTAACAAGTCGACCCGCACCCTATCAGCCATTTGTGACGAAGTGGTTAATGTGCCGTGACAACCGTGTTGCGGCGTCATGCCTCCCTGATTCTGTGGTGATGACATCACTGCCGGGCATGAAGCTTGCTTTGCTCTTGATGAATCCGAATCAGACATCTGGAAGTCTCCATGCCTCAACGAGAATGTCAGGGAGAACGTCAGGAAGTCGTTCGCTTCCTGGTGGCGGCCCGGCAGTGCGAGATAGAGGGCCTGAAGCATCTGCTGGAGGTGGGCCATCTCGTGCTCAGCGTCACCGGCCTGGTCCACCATCTGCAGCGCGAGCGCGGGGCCTCTAACCTGTTCCTCGGCTCCGGGGGGCAGTGTTATGGCGAGCAGCTGCGGATCTATCAGGGTGCCGCCATCGAGGCCGAGCGGGATCTCCGTGCCCGGCTGGCGGGCTGGCTCGGGCAGACCCGGTGTCCCCACGGCTGTGCCCGGTTCTTCGCCCGGATCGCCACCGCTCTGCATGGCCTGGGCAGTCTGCCCGGGCTGCGTGAGCAGGTGCGCGGACGAGGCATTGCCTTCACGTCGGTGATGACGGCACTCAACGACCTGATCCGTGATCTGCTCGCGGTGGTGTTCGAGGCCGCCGATTCAGCCGCGGACCCCCAGATCTCGCGGGCGCTGGTGGCCCTGTTCAACTTCATGCAGGGCAAGGAGCTGGCCGGGCAGGAGCGCGCCATCGGCGCCGTCGGCTTCAGTCAGAGGGGATTCGACGATTCCCTGAGACAGGCGCTGCTGCATCGGATCGATGCCCAGGAGCGCAGTTTCGAGGTCTTTGCCGCGTTCTGTGACCCTGAATCCCGTGTTGCCTGGCAACAGGTCGTGGACTCGCCGCATACCAGCGAACTGGAGCGCCTGCGACGTATCGCCTGTACCCGGAACATCTCCGACGTCGATGGCGTGGAGATGGCGCAAACCTGGTTTTCCCGGGCGACCTACCGTATCGATGCCATGAAGGGCGTGGAAGAGGGGCTGGAGGCGCGACTCAAGGGGCTGTGTGAATCCCGCATCGAGACGGCAGGTCTGGAACTGGCCAGCGCGGACGAGCCGGCGGCCTGGGTCGACGGGGCGGCTCAGGCTATCGCGGGGCCATTCACGACATTTTTCCCGAACGAGGCTACTCAGGCGGATGGCGAGGGGCAGCCACTGGCGGCCCCCCTGTCCGGACGCTCGGTCATGGACCTCGTGCATGAGCAGTCCCGGCGCCTGCAGGCCATGGAGGACGAGTTGCACGCCGCACGCCAGGCGCTAGCCGATCGCAAGGTGATCGAGCGGGCCAAGGCGCTGCTCATGAAACACCGCGAGCTGTCCGAGGACGAGGCACACCGCTTCCTGCGACAGACCGCCATGAACCAGAACCGGCGTCTGGCCGAGGTGGCCGAGTCCGTCGTGTCCATGGCCGAGGTGCTGGGCTGAAGGGGCCCGCTAGATGCACCATCGTGTGGCAGTTCCTGGTCACTGCGCACGGCGCTGGTGCAGCTCGCCGCAGCTCCGACCGGCGGGGCGATCCGGGCAAGCCCCCGGTTTCACCGCCCGCATGGCCCGTGGCAACAGGGGTTTCATGACGATTCGGCGCTGAGCGAGTGAATCTGGCACGCAAGCTGCAATGAACTTATCCAGGTGAGCCAATGGCGGTTCGCCCTTGGTGAAGCAACAGGACAAAGGCGTCCACCCCAGGCAGGTCCATGGTGACCGGCAAGGGGGGGACGCCTTTTTTGTGCCCGCGCGGCACGCAGGCGACAGGCGAATTCATTGTGACGGACAGGTGGAGGCAAGCATGAGCAAGTCGAAGACCATGATGCACGGACGGCGGCGAACCGGTGGCCGCAACGGGTTGTTGCGGGCGTTTGGGCGCGCGCTGTCTGTCGCCTGTCTGACGGCCGGCCTGGTGGCTGCAGCCACCGGCGTGGCAGGGGCCGGTACGCTGGAAAAAGAGGACCTCAGGTTCGGCTTCATCAAGCTGACCGATATGGCGCCGCTGGCCATTGCCTATGAGAAGGGATACTTCGAGGACGAAGGACTCTATGTCTCGCTCGAGGCCCAGGCGAACTGGAAGGTGCTGCTCGACCGGGTGATCACCGGTGAGCTCGACGGCGCGCACATGCTGGCCGGTCAGCCGCTGGCGGCCACCATCGGCTTTGGTACCGAGGCGCACATCATCACGGCCTTCAGCATGGACCTGAACGGCAACGCGATCACCGTCTCGAACGCGGTATGGGAGGAAATGAAGCGGCACGTCCCGTACGAAGGGGGCAAGCCGGTGCATCCCATCAAGGCCGAATACCTCAAGCCCGTGCTCGAGAAATACCGTGCCGAGGGAAGGCCGTTCAAGATGGGCATGGTATTCCCGGTCTCCACGCATAACTACGAACTGCGCTACTGGCTCGCGGCCGGCGGGATCCATCCCGGTTACTACGCGCCGCAGCGCGGCGATACCTCCGGTCAGCTGCAGGCGGACGTGCTGCTCTCCGTGACCCCGCCACCGCAAATGCCAGCGACGATGGAGGCCGGCACGATCGACGGGTACTGCGTGGGTGAACCCTGGAACCAGCAGGCGGTGTTCAAGGGCATCGGCGTGCCGGTCATCACCGATTACGAGATCTGGCGCAACAACCCGGAAAAGGTCTTCGGTGTGACCAAGGGCTGGGCGGAACAGTACCCGAACACGCACAAGGCCGTGGTCAAGGCCCTGATCCGTGCGGCGGCCTGGCTGGACGCGAACGACAATGCCAATCGCATGGAAGCCGTCGAGATACTCTCGCGCCCGGCCTATGTCGGCGCCGATGCTGAGGTGATCGCCAACAGCATGACCGGCACCTTCGAGTACGAGAAGGGCGACCAGCGCGAGGTGCCAGACTTCAACGTATTCTTCCGTCACAACGCAACCTACCCGTATTACTCCGATGCGGTCTGGTACCTCACGCAGATGCGGCGTTGGGGGCAGATCGCCGAAGCCAGGCCGGACAGCTGGTACATGGACATCGCGCGGAAGGTCTACCGCCCGGACATCTACGCCGAGGCGGCGCGGGAACTGATTGCCGAAGGCAAGCTCGGTGCGGAGGACTTCCCGGATTTTGTAACCGAAACCGGTTTCCGTCCGCCGCAGACCGGGTTCATCGACGATGTCGTGTTCGACGGCACCAGGCCCAACGCCTATCTCGAGAAGTTCCGCATCGGCCTGAAGGGCGATGAGGCTCCGTAACGTACAAGCACAGTGAAATCGGAGACGGGTGCGTCATGCGTGGCGTGCCCGGTTCCAGGAGAAGCCGATATGAAAATGGATCTGAGCAGAATCCCGACCCTGGAAGCGTTGATCAGGATCGTAACGGGACCCGAACGCAGTCAGCCGGCGCAGGTGCTGTTCCGCAGTCTGGGACTTCCCGTTATCGGCGTCGTCCTGTTCATGGTGCTCTGGTCGGTTGGTGCTTCGTTGATCGATACCTCGCTGGGCAAGTTTCCCGGGCCCGGCGAGGTCTGGGAGCAGTCGGTCAACCTCTATGAAGAGCATGCACGCGAACGCGAACGGGCCGAGGCGTTCTATGAGCGCCAGCGTCAGCGCAATGCCGAGAAGCTTGCCGAGGACCCGTCCGCCGAAGTCCGCATCCGCGATTACACCGGCAAGCCGACCTTCGTCGACCAGATCGGCACCAGCCTGGTCACCGTGATGGCTGGTTTCCTGCTGGCCTCGGCAATCGCGATCCCGATCGGCATTGCCATCGGTCTCAGTTCGACGCTGTATTCGGCCTTCAATCCATTGATCCAGCTGTTCAAGCCGGTGTCTCCCCTGGCCTGGCTCCCCCTGGTGACCATGGTCGTGAGTGCGGTGTACGTGAGCCAGGACCCGATGTTCTCCAAGTCCTTCCTCACCTCTATGTTCACCGTCCTGCTCTGCTGTCTGTGGCCGACGGTGATCAACACGGCCGTGGGTGTGGCCGCCATCAGCAAGGACCTGGTGAACGTCAGCCGCGTGCTGCGCCTCAACTGGATGACGCATGTCATCAAGATCGTTCTGCCATCGGCCATGCCGATGATGTTCACTGGCCTTCGCCTTTCGCTGGGTATCGCCTGGATGGTGCTCATCGCCGCCGAGATGCTGGCGCAGAACCCGGGGCTTGGGAAATTCGTCTGGGACGAATTCCAGAACGGTAGTTCCAATTCGCTCGGCCGCATCATGGTGGCCGTCATCGTCATTGGCCTGATCGGGTTCCTGCTGGATCGCGCCATGCTCACGCTGCAAAAACGCGTGTCCTGGGACAAGCACGCGGTGCTGCGCTGATCCGGACAAGGAGGATACAAAGATGACCCAACCCTATCTCCAGATTTCGCAGGTCTCCATCGAATTTCCGACGCCGAAGGGCCCGTTCAGGGCCCTCGACCGGGTCGATCTGAGCATCGACAAGGGCGAGTTCGTGTCCCTGATCGGTCACTCCGGCTGCGGCAAGTCGACTGTGCTCAACATCGTGGCCGGTCTTTATCGGGCCTCCGAGGGCGGGGTGATTCTCGAGGGCAGGGAAGTGACTGAGCCCGGTCCGGATCGCGCCGTGGTCTTCCAGAATCATTCACTGCTCCCATGGCTCACTGCCTATGAGAACGTCGAGCTGGCTGTCAGGCAGGTATTCAAGGGGCGGAAGTCCAGACGCGAGATACGCGAGTGGATCGAGCACAACCTCTCCCTGGTGCACATGGAGCATGCCCTGCACAAGCGCCCGGATGAGATCTCCGGCGGTATGAAGCAGCGGGTCGGCATCGCACGGGCGCTGGCCATGGAGCCGAAGGTGCTGTTGATGGACGAGCCTTTCGGGGCGCTGGATGCCCTGACCCGTGCACACCTGCAGGATTCGCTGATGGAGATCCAGGGCGAGCTCAACAATACCGTCATCATGATCACGCATGACGTGGACGAGGCGGTGTTGCTGTCCGACCGCATCGTGATGATGACCAACGGACCGGCCGCCTCTGTAGGGGAGATTCTCGCTATCGACCTCGAGCGACCACGCAACCGGATCGCATTGGCGGACGATGCCGCGTTCAATCATTTCCGTCACGGCGTGTTGAGTTTCCTCTACGAACGCCACGGACGACCCGAAGTGGTGCCGCTGGCTAGCGGACAGAAACGACCGAGAAAAGACGCCAGGGTGGCGGTGGCCTCAGGAGCGATGAAATGAAGCGTGAGAAGCTGGTGTTGATAGGCAACGGCATGGCCGGAGTGCGTACGCTGGAAGAGCTGCTGAAGCTCGCGCCGGACAAGTACGAGATCACGGTGTTCGGGGCGGAACCCTACGGCAACTACAACCGTATCCTGCTCTCGCCCGTGCTGGCCTCGGAGAAGACCATCGACGAGATCATGCTCAACGACGAGCAGTGGTACACCGACAACGGGATCACCCTGCACAAGGACAGGGAGGTGGTCGAGATCGACCGTGTGCGTCGCAGGGTCGTGGCTGCGGACGGCACCGTCGAAACCTATGATCGCCTGATCCTGGCAACCGGGTCGGATCCGTTCATCATTCCCGTGCCGGGTCATGACCTGGATGGCGTACTGTCCTTTCGCGACATCCACGATGTCGATGCCATGCTGGCCGCCTCGCGCGCGTATCGCAGGGCGGTGGTGATCGGCGGCGGCCTGCTGGGGCTGGAGGCCGCCAACGGCCTCCTCAAGCAGGGGATGGAGGTCAGTGTCGTACACCTGCTGGATACCCTCATGGAGCGGCAGCTGGATCCGGCAGCGGCGGGGCTGTTGCAGCGTGAGCTGGAATCCCGCGGTTTCCGTTTTCTCATGTCCCATCAGACCGAGGCGATTCTTGGCGAGGACCGGGTAACCGGCGTGCGCTTCACCGACGGCAGCGAGATCGAGGCGGACCTGGTGGTGATGGCGGTCGGTATCCGTCCGAACATCACCCTGGCAAAAGCCGCCGGGCTGCACTGCGAGCGCGGCGTGGTGGTCAGCGACACCCTGCAGACCTTCGATCCGCGTATCTACGCGGTGGGTGAATGCGTGCAGCATCGCGGCCAGACCTATGGCCTGGTTGCGCCGCTGTTCGAACAGGCGAAGGTCTGCGCCAATCACCTCGCGGAGATGGGTATAGCGCGCTACGCAGGATCGGTCACCTCGACCAAGCTCAAGGTCACCGGCATCGACCTGTTCTCGTCCGGTGACTTCAACGGTGACGACACCACCGAGCAGATGGTCTTCCAGGATGCCGCCCGGGGCGTCTACAAGAAGCTCGTGATCCGCGAGGGGCATATCGTCGGCGTGGTGCTCTATGGCGACACCATCGACGGGGCCTGGTACTTCCAGCTCATGCGCGATGCCACCGAGATCGGCGATATCCGCGAGCACCTGCTGTTCGGACAGGCGCATGTCGGAGATTCGGGACACGGCGACGACAAGGGCCGGGTCGCGGCCATGCCGGACAGCACCGAGATCTGTGGCTGCAACGGCGTGTGCAAGGGCGACATCGTCCAGGCGATCGCCGAGAAGAAGCTCTTCACCCTGGAAGACGTGCGCGCGCACACCAAGGCCTCCGCCTCCTGCGGTTCCTGCACGGGTCTGGTCGAGGATCTGATCGCCACCACGCTGGGCGGCGATTACTCGCAGACCCCGAGCAGGAAGCCCATGTGCCCGTGCACCGAGCACACGCATGACGAAGTACGCACGGCCATCGTGGAGCAGGAGATCAGGACCATGCCGGCAGTGTTCAAGGCGCTGTCCTGGAAGACCCCGGACGGCTGTCATTCCTGCCGGCCCGCGCTCAACTACTACCTGCTCTGTGCCTGGCCCGGCGAATACCAGGACGACAATCAGTCGCGTTACATCAATGAACGTGCACACGGCAACATCCAGAAGGACGGGACCTATTCCGTGGTGCCGCGCATCTGGGGTGGCATCACCACGCCGAACGAGTTGCGTGCGATTGCGGATGTGGCCGACAAGTACGCCGTGCCCACCGTCAAGATCACGGGTGGGCAGCGTATCGACCTGCTGGGCGTGAAGAAGGAGGACCTGCCGCGCATGTGGGGCGACCTCTCGGCCGCCGGCTTCGTTTCGGGGCATGCCTACGGCAAGGCGCTGCGCACCGTGAAGACCTGCGTCGGTTCGGAGTGGTGCCGTTTCGGCACCCAGGACTCGACCGGTCTCGGCATCCAGCTCGAGCAGATGACCTGGGGGTCATGGACGCCGCACAAGTTCAAGATGGCCGTGTCCGGCTGTCCGCGAAACTGTGCCGAGGCGACCATCAAGGACCTCGGCGTCGTCTGCGTGGATTCCGGGTACGAGCTGCACATCGGGGGTAACGGCGGCGTCAAGGTCCGCGCCACGGACTTCCTCTGCAAGGTGGATACGGAGGCGGAGGTGTTCGAGTACACCGGTGCCTTCATGCAGCTGTACCGCGAAGAGGCCCGCTACCTGGAGCGCACGGCCCCCTGGGTGGAGCGTGTCGGCCTGTCGCACGTCAAGGCCTGTCTCGTCGACGACGCGGAGCAGCGCAGGGCGCTGCATGCCCGTTTCCTCGAGTCCCAACGACATGCCCAGCACGACCCCTGGAAGGCGCGTGCCGAAGGCATGGATGCCCACGAGTTCACCCCCATGCACCGCATCGCCGGTTGAGGAGCGAATGATGAACTGGATTGAAGTTGGACGTCTCGATGACATCCCGCGCCTGGGTTCGCGGGTCATCGCCACGCAGCTCGGTGACATCGCCGTGTTCCGGAATGCCGCCGACGAGGTGTTCGCCTTGCGCGACCGCTGCCCGCACAGGGGCGGCCCCCTCTCACAGGGGATCGTGCACGGCCGTCGCGTGACCTGCCCCCTGCACAACTGGGTGATCGACCTGGCGGACGGCGAGGCGGTCGCGCCCGACGTCGGTTGCGCCAAGGCGTTCGAGATCCGGGAGGAGGCCGGTCGGCTCTATCTCGCGCTGCCTTCCGTGTCCGCGCCGGTGCTGCCGGCGGCGATGGAAGGCTGATCCCATGAGCGCCGCGATCATCGACGCAGGGGAGACGCCAGGGACCACCTGCCCCTATTGCGGCGTCGGTTGCGGCGTAAAGGTGCGCGAGGAAGAAGTCATGGTCGCCGTCAGTGGTGACCCGCAGCATCCCGCGAATCACGGCCGGTTGTGCTCCAAGGGTGCGGCGCTGGGCGAGACGCTGGATCTCGAGGGGCGCCTGCTGGAGCCGATGATCGACGGGCAACCCGTCGACTGGGGGCAGGCGCTCGAAACGGTGGCCGGCCGGTTCAATGAAATCATCGCGACGCATGGACCGGACGCCGTGGCGTTCTATGTCTCGGGGCAGTTGCTCACCGAGGATTACTACGTCGCCAACAAGCTGATGAAGGGATTCATCGGCAGCGGCAACATCGACACCAATTCCCGCCTGTGCATGTCGACGGCGGTGGCCGCGCATAAGCGCGCCTTCGGCGCCGATGCCGTGCCCGGCTGTTACGAGGACCTGGAGCTCGCCGACCTGGTGGTGATCGTCGGCTCGAATGCCGCTTGGGCGCACCCGGTGCTGTACCAGCGCCTGGTGGCGGCGAAGCGGGCGAGGCCCGACATGCGGGTCGTCGTGATCGATCCGCGGCGCACGCCCACCTGCGATATCGCCGACCTGCACCTGGGGCTGCGTCCGGGGTCGGACGCCTTCCTCTTCAACGGATTGCTGGACTTCCTGCGCCGGGAGGATGCCATCGACTGGGGCTATCTGGAGGCCTCGACCGAAGGCTTCTCGGCGGCACTGGCGGTGGCGCGCGCAAGCGCCGGTTCCATCCCGCAGGTCGCCGCGGCCTGCGGAATGGATGAGGCGTCGGTGCTCCGTTTCTATCGCTGGTTCGCGCGCACGGCGCGTACCGTGACGCTGTTTTCCCAGGGCATCAACCAGTCCTCCAGCGGTGTGGACAAGGCCAATGCCATCATCAACGTGCACCTGGCCACGGGGCGCATCGGCAAGCCCGGCGCCTGTCCGTTTTCGATCACCGGGCAACCCAATGCCATGGGCGGGCGCGAGGTGGGCGGGCTGGCCAACCAGCTGGCGGCGCACATGGACTTCGAGGATCCCGCGGCCGTCGAACGGGTGCGGCGCTTCTGGCAGGCGTCCAACATGGCGGGTGGCCCGGGGTTGAAGGCCGTCGACCTGTTCGAGGCGATCCACGCGGGGCGGGTGAAGGCGGTCTGGATCATGGCGACCAACCCGGTGGTCAGTCTGCCGAATGCCAACCGGGTGGCGGAGGCGTTGTCGCGCTGCGACTTCGTGGTGGTGTCCGACTGCATGCGGCACACGGATACGACGCGCTACGCCGACGTCCTGTTGCCGGCCGCCACCTGGGGGGAGAAGGACGGCACCGTCACCAACTCCGAGCGACGTATCTCGCGCCAGCGCGCCTTCCTGTCCCCGCCGGGCGAGGCGCGTGCGGACTGGTGGATCATCTCGCAGGTCGCTGCGCGCATGGGCTTTGCGTCGGCCTTCGACTACCGCCGGCCGGTGGAGATCTTCCGCGAACACGCGCGCCTCTCGGCACTGGAGAACGGGGGCGGGCGCGCCTTCGACATCGGTGCGCTGGCCGATATCGACAGCACGGCCTACGACGCGCTGAAACCGGTGCAGTGGCCGGTGAATGCGCAAGCCGGACAGGGGACGGCGCGACTCTATGCCGACGGACGCTTCTATACCCCCACAGGCCGGGCGCGCCTGGTCGCGGTCGATCCGCGCTATCCACGCAATGGGCCGGATGAGGCATATCCACTGGCGCTGAATACCGGGCGCATCCGCGATCAGTGGCACACCATGACGCGCAGTGCCAAGACAGCGCGTCTCACGGCGCACATCGATGAACCCTTTGTGCATGTCAACCCGGTGGATGCGGCGAGCTGTGGCCTCGCGACAGGGGACATCGCGCGCATCGGCAGCCGCTGGGGCGAGATGCTGGCACGCGTGAGCGTCACCGAAGAGCAGCGCCCCGGCAGCGTGTTCGCACCCATGCACTGGAACGCGCAGTTCGCCAGTGCAGGCCGTGTCGATGCCGTGGTCAATCCGGCCACCGACCCGATCTCCGGCCAGCCCGAACTGAAGCACACGCCGGTACGTCTTCAGCGTCTGGCGACACGCTGGCAGGCCTTCGCCCTGAGTCGCGCGCCGCTGACGGGGCTGGATGCCGAGTACTGGAGCCGGGTCCGCGGCCGGGGACACTGGCGTCATGAAATGGCCGGCTGTCATCTGCCGGGAGACTGGACGGCCTGGGCCCGTTCCCTGCTCGGCGCCGAAGGGGAATGGCTGATCTTCGAAGACGCGGCGGCGGGGCGTTTCCGCGCGGCCTGCATCCGCGAAGGGCGGGTGAGCGGCGCCTTGTTCGTCACCACGCAAGGCCGGCTGCCGGAACGCGGCTGGCTGGGCGAGCTCATGGGCCGTGAGTTGCTGGACGAGACCGATCGCCTGCACCTGCTGGCCGGACGCCCTGCACGGGGGATGGTGGAGGCTGGCCCGGTGGTCTGTGCCTGCTTCAATGTCGGTCTCAACACCCTGCTGAACGCGATTGCATCCGATGGGCTCAGCAGTGTCGAGTCCATCGGCCAGGCCCTGAAGGCGGGCACCAACTGCGGCTCCTGTGTGCCGGAACTGCGAAAACTCATCGAGCGACGTGATGGCCCGGTAACGGCCTGAGGAGGCGGTATGGATCTGTTCCCGATCTTCATGAATCTGCGCGAACGCGAGTGCCTGGTGGTCGGCGGCGGGCCGGTGGCTGCGCGCAAGGCCGATCTGCTCGTCAAGGCCGGCGCGCGCGTGGCGGTGGTGGCGCCCGCGCTCGGTGGCGAGATGACGCGACTGCACGCACTGGGCTGCATCCGGCACCTGCCGGGCGAGTTTGCGCCCGGGCTGGTCGACCGGCAGGCCCTGGTCATCGCAGCCACCGACCAGCCCCTGGTGAACCGCCGTGTACAGGCGGCCTGTGGCGCGCGCAACATCCCCGTGAATGTCGCAGACGCCCCGGAGCTCTGCAGCTTCGTCTTGCCGGCCATCGTCGACCGCGCGCCAGTGACCATCGCCATCTCCAGCGGCGGCGCCGCCCCCGTGCTCGCCCGCTGGCTGCGCGCGCGGCTGGAGACGCAGATCCCGGCATCCTTCGGTGCGCTGGCCGGACTGATGGGCCGCTTTCGCGACCGGGTACGCAGGCGTTTCCATGGCACGCGCGAGCGCCGGCTGTTCTGGGAGGCGATGCTCGACGGCGCCGCCGCCGAGGCGGCGCTCGCCGGACGGGACGAGGAGGCGGGGCACCTGCTCGCGCGTGCCCTGGAAGAGGGTTACTCGACCGGCTCGCAGGGCGAGGTGTATCTCATCGGTGCCGGGCCGGGCGATCCCGATCTGCTGACCTTCAAGGCCCTGCGCCTGCTGCAGAAGGCCGACGTGGTCGTCTACGACCGCCTGGTGGCGCCGCAGGTGGTCGACCTGGCCCGCCGCGAGGCCGAACGCATCTACGTGGGCAAGCAGCGCAACGATCACAGCATGGCGCAGGAGGACATCAGCCGGCTGCTGGTGGAGCTCGCCGGCCAGGGCAAGCGGGTGGCGCGTCTCAAGGGGGGGGACCCCTTCGTCTTCGGCCGCGGTGGCGAGGAGATCGAGCTGATCGCCCGGGCCGGCATCCCGTTCCAGGTCGTGCCGGGTATCACGGCGGCCACCGGCTGCGCGGCCTACGCCGGTATTCCGCTCACGCACCGCGACCACGCGCAGTCCTGCCGCTTCATCACTGCCCATCGGCGCTCACAGGGGCTGGATGTGGACTGGCCATCGCTGGCCGTATCCAACGAGACACTCGTCTTCTATATGGGGCTGTCGAACCTCGCCGAGATCTGTGCGCAGCTGATGGCGCACGGCATGCGCCCCGGGATGCCCATCGCCCTGGTCGAGCAGGGCACCACGGTCAACCAGCGCGTGCTCACCGGTACGCTGGATACCCTGCCTGGCATCGTCGCGCAGGCCGGGGCCCGGAGTCCGGGGCTGATCGTGGTCGGTGAGGTGGTGCGGCTGCATCGAACGCTGTCCTGGTTCCGGGCGCCGATGCCGGGCGGGGCGGGGGTGTTCGGCCAGCGACGTCCGCAACCGGAGCCCTGCGATGCCGCCGTGGCCTGAGGGGTTTCGCAGCATCGCGCCGCTCCTGAGCGGCCGGGTCATCGCCCTGCCGGAGACCCGCGAGGGCGAGGTCCTGGCCGCGCTGATCGAGCGTCGCGGCGGGCAGGTGCTGCACTGCCCGCTGGTCTCCATCCTCGATGCCCCGGATACCCCGGCGATCGAGGACTGGCTGCGCCACTTCATCGCGCAGCCGCCGGCGCTGCTGGTGATCCTGACCGGCGAGGGCGTGCGGCGATTGTACGGCTTTGCCGAACGGGCCGGCCTGCGTGACGACTTCATCACTGCCATGCGTGCGACGACGATCCTGGCGCGCGGGCCGAAGCCGGGACGCGCGCTGCGCGAATACGGGGTTGCGGTGGACCTGCTGGCGGAGCGGCCGACGACGGAGGGGGTTGTCGCGACCCTGGCGACGCTCGCGCTCGCGGGCAAGCGCGTGGCCGTGCAGCTCTATGGCGACGAGCCGAATCTGCCGCTGCGTGCGGCGCTCGAGGAACAGGGTGCCCGGGTCACGGTGGTCGCGCCGTACCGCTATGCACCGAAGAGTCAGGACCGGCAGGTGCTGGCGCTCATCGACAGCCTGGCCGCCGGGCAGGTCGATGCCATGGTGTTCACCAGCAAGGCCCAGGTGCAGCGCTTGTTCGCCGTCGCGCATGCGCACGGTGTCACGGCACGGCTGGTGCTTGCGCTCGGGTCCCTGCTGGTGGCCGCCGTGGGGCCGGTGGTGGCCGACGAGCTCGAGTGCCATGGTGTCGCCGCCGGTGCGATACCGGCGTCGCGCTGGTTCATGAAGCCGCTGGTATCCACCCTGTGCGAGCACCTTGGTGAGGTGCTGGGGCAGGACCCCGTCCGCGCACTTTGACGCAGGCACGGGGCGGCCGCTATCATTGGCGCCCCGTTGCTGCGGGGACACCTTATACCCGGCGGTTTTCCCCGCCTTCACACATTACGATCATGCGGCCCCTCGTATCGGTCGCCACTGGAGAGGTCTCGATGCCCGTCATTACCCTTCCCGACAATTCCAAGCGCGAGTTCGACCGTCCCGTGTCCGTGGCCGAGGTGGCCGCCGACATCGGCCCGGGCCTGGCCAAGGCCACCCTGGCCGGCAAGGTCGACGGCAAGCTCGTGGATGCCGCCTATGTCATCGAGCACGATGCCGAGCTCGCCATCGTCACCGGTCGCGACGAGGAGGCCCTCGAGCTGATCCGCCACGATGCCGCCCACGTGATGGCGCAGGCCGTGCAGGAGCTCTACCCGGGCACCCAGGTGACCATCGGTCCGGCGATCGAGAACGGCTTTTACTATGACTTCGCCCGCGACGAGCCCTTCACGCCGGACGATCTGGAGAAGATCGAGGCGCGCATGCACGAGATCGTCAAGCGCGACCTGCCCATCGAGCGCGAGGTCTGGGACCGCGACGAGGCGAAGAAGACCTTTGCCGGGCTGGGCGAGACCTACAAGGTGGAGATCATCGACGAGGTGATCCCGCAGGGCGAGGAGCTGACCGTCTACCGCCAGGGCGACTGGTTCGACGTCTGCCGCGGCCCGCATCTGCCCTCCACCGGCAAGCTGGGCGACGGCTTCAAGCTGATGAAGGTGGCCGGGGCCTACTGGCGCGGCGACTCGCGCAACCCGATGCTGCAGCGCATCTACGGCACCGCCTGGCCGAACAGGAAGGAGCTCAAGGCCTACCTGCACCGCCTGGAGGAGGCCGAGAAGCGCGACCACCGCCGCATCGGCAAGCAGATGAGCCTGTTCCACACCCAGGAAGAGGCCCCGGGCATGGTGTTCTGGCACGACCGCGGCTGGAGCATCTACCTGGCCCTGCAGCAGTACATCCGGGAGAAACTGCGCGCCCACGGCTACCAGGAGGTGCACACCCCGCAGGTGCTGGACCGCTCGCTGTGGGAGAAGTCCGGCCACTGGGACAAGTTCGGCGACATGATCTTCACCACCCAGTCGGAGAACCGCGACTACGCCATCAAGCCCATGAACTGCCCGGCCCACGTGCAGATCTACAACCAGGGCCTGAAGAGCTACCGCGACCTGCCGCTGCGCCTGGCCGAGTTCGGCTCCTGCCACCGCAACGAGCCCTCCGGCACGCTGCACGGCCTGATGCGGGTGCGCAACTTCGTGCAGGACGACGCCCACATCTTCTGCACCGAGGACCAGATCCAGTCCGAGGTCTCGGCCTTCATCGACCTGGTGTTCGAGGTCTACCGCGACTTCGGCTTCGACCAGGTGCTGGTGGCCCTGTCCACCCGCCCGGAGCAGCGCGTCGGCGACGACGCCCTCTGGGACAAGGCCGAGCACGCCCTGGAGAAGGCCCTGAACGACAAGGGGCTGGAATGGAAGCTGCAGCCGGGCGAGGGGGCCTTCTATGGCCCCAAGATCGAATTCGTGCTGAAGGACTGCCTGGGCCGCGAGTGGCAGTGCGGCACCATGCAGGTGGATTTCTCCATGCCGGGCCGCCTGGACGCCGAATACGTGGGCGAGGACGGCAACCGCCACGTGCCGGTCATGCTGCATCGCGCCATCCTGGGGTCGGTGGAGCGCTTCATCGGCGTGCTCATCGAGCACTACGCCGGGCACCTGCCGCTGTGGCTGGCCCCGGTGCAGGCGGTGGTGGCCAATATCACCGACCGTCAGGCCGATTATGTCCGCCAGGTGGAAGAATCCCTGAAAAAACAGGGGCTCAGGGTCATTTCCGACTTGAGAAATGAGAAAATAGGCTTTAAGATTCGCGAGCACACGTTACAGCGCGTCCCCTACCTGCTGGTTATCGGGGATCGCGAGGTGGAAACGCAAACAGTGGCCGTGCGCACGCGAGCCGGCGAGGATCTGGGCAGCATGTCGATCGACGCGCTGGCCGCACGCCTTGCCGAGGAGGTCGCGAGCCGCGGCCGCTCTGTTTTGGAGGATTGACGCATCAGCACTGGAAAAGACACACGCCTGAACGAGGACATCCGTGTCCCCGAGGTTCGGCTGATTGACGCGGAAGGCGAGAACGTCGGCGTCGTATCGAACGCAGAAGCTCAGCAGGCGGCCCTGGATGCGGGCCTCGATCTCGTCGAGATCGTGCCCAACGCGAACCCGCCGGTCTGCCGCATCATGGACTACGGCAAGTTCAGGTTCGAGGAGTCGAAGAAGGCTCAGGCGGCACGCAAGAAGCAGAAGCAGATCCAGGTGAAGGAGGTCAAGTTCCGTCCGGGTACGGAGGAAGGCGACTACCAGGTGAAGATGCGCAATCTGCGCCGTTTTCTCGAAGACGGCGACAAGGCCAAGATCACGATCCGCTTCCGCGGGCGTGAGATGGCCCACCGCGAGCGCGGTGGGGAACTTCTCGAGCGTATCGAGAAGGAGCTGGACGATCTGGCCGTGGTCGAACAGCGCCCGAAGATGGAAGGGCGCCAGATGATCATGGTGATGTCGCCCAGGAAGAAGTAGCGACAGGGTAAGTAAAGGTCCCCATGTCGGGGGCACCCCGAGCACAGAGAGAGTAGAATCATGCCCAAGATGAAGACCAATCGCGGTGCCGCGAAGCGCTTCAAGAAGACCGGCTCCGGCGGCTTCAAGCGCAAGCAGTCGCACCTGCGCCACATCCTCACCAAGAAGAGCACCAAGCGCAAGCGTCACCTGCGCATGGGCGAACAGGTTGCCGCCTGCGACGTGCCGATGGTGCGCCGCATGCTGCCGTTCAGCTGACAGGGGAGGATGAGTCATGCCACGAGTTAAGCGCGGTGTTACCGCCCACGCCCGTCACAAGAAGGTCCTGAAGAAGGCCAAGGGTTACTACGGCGCACGCAAGAACGTCTATCGCGTCGCCAAGCAGGCCGTTACCAAGGCCGGCCAGTACGCCTATCGTGACCGTCGTCAGAAAAAGCGCCAGTTCCGCGCCCTGTGGATCGTGCGCATCAATGCGGCCGCGCGGCAGTTCGATCTGTCCTATAGCCGCATGATCGACGGCCTGAACAAGGCCGGCGTCGAGATCGACCGCAAGGTCCTCGCCGACCTGGCGGTGCACGACATCACCGCCTTCGGTCAGATCGCCGAAAAGGCCAAGGCCGCCCTGGCGAACTGATCGAACCCCGGGCCGGCGGGCGCCTGCGCCCGTCGCGCCGGGACCGGAAGATGCGAAGCGGGGGAAGGGCCATGGCCTTTCCCCCGTTTCGTTTTCAGACCCAGCTCATGACGGGGACATCCAGGTGCAAGACCTCACCCAGTTGATCGACGAAGCGAAGCGCGCGATTGCCGAGGCGGCAGACCTCGCCGCGCTGGACCAGATCCGCGTGCAGTACCTCGGCAAGAAGGGGGTGCTCACCGAACAGTTGAAGGGCCTGGGCAAGCTCTCGGCCGAGGAACGGCCGCAGGCCGGGCAGGCCATCAACGACGCCAAGCAGGCGATCGCCGGGGCGCTGGAGGCGCGCAAGGGCGCGCTGGAGGGCGAGGCCCTCAACGCCCGCCTGGCCGGCGAGGCCGTGGACGTCACCCTGCCGGGGCGCGGTCAGCATACTGGCGGCCTGCACCCGGTGACGCAGACCGTGCGCCGCATCCAGTCGCTGTTCGCCCAGCTCGGCTTCGAGGTGGCGGAGGGCCCGGAGGTGGAGGACGACTACCACAACTTCGAGGCGCTCAACATCCCCTCGCACCACCCGGCCCGGGCCATGCACGACACCTTCTACTTCGGCGAGGGTACGGTGCTGCGCACCCACACCTCGCCGGTGCAGATCCGCGTGATGGAGAACAGCCAGCCGCCGCTGCGCGTGATCGCCCCGGGGCGCGTCTACCGCTGCGATTCCGATCTCACCCACAGCCCCATGTTCCACCAGGTGGAGGGGCTGCTGGTGGACGAGAACGTCACCTTTGCCGACCTCAAGGGCGTGCTGGGCCAGTTCCTTGCCGCCTTCTTCGAGCAGGACGACCTGGCCACGCGCTTCCGTCCCTCCTATTTCCCCTTCACCGAGCCCTCGGCCGAGGTCGACATCCAGTGCGTGATGTGCGGCGGGGAGGGTTGCCGCGTGTGCAGTCACACGGGCTGGCTGGAGGTGATGGGCTGCGGCATGGTCCACCCCGAGGTGTTCCGCCACGTGGGCATCGACAACGAGGCCTACACGGGTTACGCCTTCGGCCTGGGGGTCGAGCGACTGGCCATGCTGCGCTACGGCGTCAACGACCTGCGCCTGTTCTACGAGAACGATCTGCGCTTCCTCAAACAGTTCAACTGAGCCTGCCGCCGCGCGGGTGGACAAGCCTGGAGCCTAGTGCATGAAATTCAGCGATCAGTGGCTACGCAAGTGGGTGGATCACGGCCTGAGCCCGGAACAGCTGGGGCATCGTCTGACCATGGCGGGCCTGGAGCTCGACGGCATCGAGCCGGCGGCGCCGGCCTTCTCCGGTGTCGTGGTCGGCCACGTGCTGGCGGTCGAGCCGCACCCGGATGCCGACAAGCTGCGCGTCTGTCAGGTCGAGGACGGCAGTGAGGAGACCGCCCAGGTCGTCTGCGGCGCACCCAATGTCCACGTCGGCATGCGCGTGCCCTTCGCCCGTATCGGCGCGGTGCTACCGGGCGACTTCCGGATCAAGAAGGCCAAGCTGCGCGGTGTGGCCTCCCAGGGCATGCTCTGCTCGGCGAAGGAGCTCGGGCTGGCCGAGGCCAGCGAGGGCCTGATGCCGCTGCCCTCGGATGCACCCACCGGGGCCGACGTACGCGACTACCTGGGGCTGGACGATGCCATCCTCGAGGTCGACCTCACGCCCAACCGGGCCGACTGCCTCAGTCTCGCCGGCATCGCCCGCGAGACGGCCCTGCTCACGGGGCGGCCCCTGCATGTGCCGGACATCGACCCGGTCCCCGCGGTCCACGCGGAACGCCTGGCCATCGACATCCAGGCCCCGGCGGCCTGCCCGCGCTACGCCGGGCGCGTCATCCATGGCGTGAACCCGAAGGCCGCCACCCCGTTGTGGATGAAGGAGCGCCTGCGCCGCAGCGGCATCCGCAGCATCAGCCCGCTGGTGGACGTGACCAACTACGTGCTCATCGAGCTCGGCCAGCCCATGCATGCCTTCGACCTGACAAAACTCGACGGCGGCATCGTCGTGCGCCTGGCCGGGGCGGGCGAGTCGCTGACCCTGCTGGACGGCCAGACCGTGACCCTGGACCCGGACGTGCTGGTGATCGCCGATCACCGGGCGGCACAGGCCATGGCCGGCGTGATGGGCGGGGAGGGCAGCGCCGTCTCCGATGCCACCACCGACATCTTCCTCGAGAGCGCCTTTTTCGCCCCCGAGGCCATCGCCGGGCGGGCGCGCCGTCACGGCCTGCATACCGACTCCTCGCATCGCTTCGAGCGCGGCGTGGACCCCGCGCTGGCGGTGCGGGCGCTGGAGCGGGCCACGCAGCTCGTGCTCGACATCTGCGGCGGCAAGCCGGGGCCGGTCGTCGACATCCAGAGCGGGGAGGGGCAGGAGCGGCCGCCCATCAGCCTGCGGGCGGCCCGCATCGAACGCCTGCTGGGCGCACAGATCGCCGAAGAGGAGATCGACGGCATCCTCGACCGCCTGGGCTGCCGCGTGCACCCCGTGGCCGGTGGCTGGCAGGTCACCCCGCCGAGCTTCCGCTTCGATCTCGCCATCGAGGCCGACCTCATCGAGGAGGTCGCCCGCGTGCACGGCTACGACAACCTGCCGAGCCGTGCCCATCCCTATGCCCCGGCGATCCGCCCCGAACCCGAGGCCCGGGTGGCGGTGGACCGCCTGCGCGAGCTGCTGGTCGATCGCGGCTACCAGGAGGCGATCACCTTCAGTTTCGTCGATCCGGCCGTGGAGGCCCTGTTCGCCCCCGGGGCCGAGCCGCTCCGGCTGGCCAACCCCATCTCCTCTGAGCTGGCCGTCATGCGCTCCACCCTCTGGGCGGGGCTGGTGAAGGCCGTGCAGCACAACCTCAACCGCCAGCAGGACCGCGTGCGCCTGTTCGAGACGGGGCTGAGTTTCGTCGGCCAGGGCGAGGCCCTCGTGCAGACCCCGCAGCTCGCCGGCATCCTCTGTGGCGATGTGCTGCCGGAGCAGTGGGGCGCCTCCGCCCGTCCGGCCGATTTCTTCGACCTCAAGGGCGACGTGGAGGCCCTGCTCGGGCTGGCGCATCTGGGTGAACGGGTCGAATACCGGGTTGAATCCCACCCCGCGCTGCACCCGGGACAGTCCGCGCGCATCCATCTCGATGGCCGGCCCATCGGCTGGCTGGGGGCCCTGCACCCGGCCCTGGAAAAGACCCTGGACCTGGGGCGTCGCACCCTTGTCTTTGAACTCGAATTGAATGAAATAACAAAGGGTTGCGTCGCAAAGTTCGAGCCGCTTTCGAAGTTTCCGGCCATTCGTCGCGACATCGCCGTGCTGGTGGACGAGGCCGTGCAGGCCAGCCAGCTCGCGGCCGCCATCCAGGCCTGCCGCATCCCCGAACTCAGAGAATTCCATGTATTTGATACATATACGGGGAAAGGCGTACCTACTGGTCGAAAAAGTCTCGCTTTAGGCTTGATTTTACAGGATTTATCGCGCACCCTTACCGATGACGAGGTCGAGAGCATCGTCAAGACGGTCGTCGCCCGCCTGGGTGACGACGTGGGGGCGGATCTAAGGGTATAGTTGAATGGCGTTGACCAAGGCCGATATGGCGGAAAAGCTGTTCGAGGAACTGGGGCTCAACAAGCGCGAGGCAAAAGAGCTTGTCGAGATGTTCTTCGAAGAGGTCAGGATGGCGCTCTCCAACGGCGAACAGGTGAAGCTCTCGGGTTTCGGCAACTTCACGCTCAGAGACAAAAACCAGAGACCGGGCAGAAATCCCAAGACAGGCGAGGAGATTCCGATCAGCGCCCGTCGTGTGGTGACCTTCCGTCCGGGACAAAAACTCAAAGCTCGAGTCGAGGCATATGCTGGAAGCGGGGAACAATAACGAACTTCCTGCCATACCCGGTAAACGCTATTTCACCATCGGCGAAGTCAGCGAGCTCTGTGGGGTCAAGCCCCACGTGCTGCGTTACTGGGAGCAGGAGTTTCCGTCACTCAAGCCGGTGAAGCGTCGCGGCAACCGCCGCTATTACCAGCGCCACGACGTCCTGCTGATCCGCCAGATCCGCAGCCTCCTCTACGAGCAGGGCTACACCATCGGCGGCGCCCGCCAGAAGCTGGAGGGCGAGGAGGCGAAGGACGACGCCAACCAGAGCCAGCAGCTCATCAAGCAGATGCGCATCGAGCTCGAGGAGCTCCTCCAGCTGCTCAAGCGCTGAGCAAGCGTCCCGGTCCTTTTCTTCAACCGCCGATTCGAGTATTCTTCCCAGCCTTCGGGGCGTAGCGCAGTCTGGTAGCGCACTTGCATGGGGTGCAAGGGGTCGCAGGTTCAAATCCTGCCGTCCCGACCAAATCCGAAGACAACAAGAAAGGCCTATCGCTTTGCGGTGGGCCTTTTTTGTTGTCAGCCGGGCGTAAAGTCCATGCGCCACTGAGGACACAGAGGTCACGGGGTTCGATCCGCCGGTGATCAGGCTATCGGGCCGGTCCGGTCGATGCCGGCCTTGCCGCTCGTCTGTACATGCTTGCCGTATCCCGGCCCTCACCGTATCTTGAAGACACCCCCCTACGGCGAGGACGAGAGACATGATGCTGCGATCCGTGCTGATGATGCTGTGCCTGCTGGCCGCCGCTCCGGTGCTGGCCGAGGTCTCGGTGGATGAGCTGCTGGCCCGGGATGACGCGCCCGAGGGGGTGGTGTTCGAGATCATCGGCAGCGAGGATGCCCTGCCGGACCTGATCCCGCAGGTGCGCCAGGACATCGATGCCCTGCGCGCGCGCTGGCCGGGGCTGGAGATCGCCATCGTGAGTCATGGCCGCGAGCAGTTCGCGCTGATGCGCGGCGAGGCGGCGGTGTATACCGAGATGCACCAGGCGGTGCAGCAGCTGGTGAGTGACGAGGACGTGCCGGTGCATGTCTGCGGCACCCACGCGGAATGGCGGGGGGTGACGGCGGAACAGTTCCCGGACTACGTCGACGTGGCCGCCGCCGGGCCTGCGCAGATCAATGACTACCGTGCCCTGGGGTACGAACTGGTGGTGGTCAGCGACTGAGCCGCGCCCCTAGCACTGTTCCCAGGGCAGGCCGTGAAAGCGCCAGCCGCCGGACGTGCTGCGGTGGTGCTGGGCGTCCAGTTCCCCCTCGAAACCCTCTTCCACGTAATACACCTCGCCGAAGCCGGCCCGGATCAGGGCCTCGCCGGCCTCGATGGAGCGCTTGCCGCTGCGGCAGATGAGCACGATGGGCGCACAGCCCTCGCCGTGACAGGCGATGCCCCCGAGCAGCAGCTTGCGCACCTCGGTGACGAAGTGCGGGTTCACGGTCCAGTCGGGCTCGTCGATCCAGGGGATGTGCACCGAACCGACCGGGTGGCCGATGAACAGGTGCTCCATGTTGGAGCGGATGTCGATGAGCAGCGCGCGCGGGTTTTCCTGCACGAGTTGCCAGGCATGCCTGGGCGAGAGGCCTTTTGGGGAGACGTTGTCCATCTGGCGAGTATAGCGAAAGGCGGTCGTGAACCGGCCCGGTTTCCGTGCCGGACGGGGATTGGGTAAAGTAGCACGGTTCTTCACACATCGGTGGATACGGGAGTCCGGATGGCGGCCGACGAGAATGCCGAGCGCTGGCGCAGGAAATACCTCGACGTGCTCGACGAGTACGAGCGCAAGGAGCACCAGTGGAAGGAGACGGAGACCTTCCTGCGCCAGGCGGTGTCGCGTGTCTCGCTGGCGGCCGATCCCCAGGACGAGACGCTCAACAAGGCCCTGGAGCGGCTGCGCAACACCGTGCGTTCGGGGGCCAAGCTCGACCGCCTGAAGCACGACCTCGAGGTCGTCTCCCTGGCCATCGTCGAGCTGGACAAGCAGCGCGGCGCCAAGCCCGTCCGGCCGTCCTCCTTCGAGACCCTCTCCACGCTGATCGACCGCCTCGCCATCCCCCGCGGCCTGCAGCGCCGGGCCCGTGCCGTGGACAAGCAGCTGGCTGGCTTCGAGCCGGATGCCGATCCGGCGCCGGCGGTGGAGCTGGTGCGTGATTTCCTGGCCGAGTGGCTGGACTGGGAGCGGGAACAGGCCCGGCCGGAAGGCGAGGCCCAGAAGAGCGGGATGTTCCGGCGCCTGTTCGGTGGCGGGGAGGCGCGCGAGACACCGGCCACCGAGCTGGCCGAGTCCGCAGGCCAGCCGGCGACGGAGGCCCGGGTGGCCCCGGTAGCCTATATCGGCACCCGGCTGGCCGGCTGGCTGGCCCGGCTGGAGGTCGGCCCCGAGCGGGATACCGGGCGCCGGCGCCTGATGACCCGGGCGCATCGTCTGGATACCGAGGCGGACGTCGATGCCCTGCTCAACGAGCTCGGCGACTGGGTGAAGATGCCATCGCCCGCCGCGGCGCCCGGCGTGGCCGAGGCCCCGCGCGCGACCGCAGACGAGGCTGCCGCATCGGCCGGGCCCATCCCGGCGAGCGGGCCGGCCGCCCCGGCTGCCATGGTGCCTTATTACGAGGTGCTGACCCAGCTCGTGCAGCGCCTGGATTTCCCGGGTCTGCTGGCCGGGCCGGTGGAGCGCCTCATCGAGCAGCTGAGCGCCTGCCCGGGCGAGGACCAGCTGGCCCACTGGCTGCGCGAGGTGGCGGACCTGATCGCCCGGGCCCGTGCGGTGGTGCAGGAGGAGAAGCGCGAGTTCGAGGACTTTCTCGCCGAGCTCACCGGTCGTCTCAAGGAGTTCGAGGACGAACTCGGCATCAGCGAGTCGAACCGGCAACAGGCGAGGACGGAGCGCAGCGAGCTGGACGCCGCCATGGCCGGCGAGGTGCGCGGGCTGCAGGATTCCATCCAGGGCGCCACCAGCCTGGATACACTCAAGACCAATATCCAGCAGCGGCTGGATACGCTGGAGGTCCACCTGGAGGCCAAGCGGCGGCTGGAGGCGCGGCGCACCGAACAGGCGCGTGACGAGATCCGCCAGCTGACGGCGCGGATGCAGGCCCTGGAGGAGGAGGCCGAGGTGTTGCGCATAAACCTCGAGCAGCAGCGCGAGCAGGCCTACCAGGACGCCCTCACCGAGCTGCCCAACCGCCTGGCCTGGGATCAGGGGATCACGGCCGAGTTTGCCCGTTTCCAGCGCTATGGCCGGCCGCTGGCCCTGTGTCT
>JAJLKJ010000018.1:0-2721 GCA_033839185.1 Gammaproteobacteria bacterium | reverse complement strand
TGTCGCGCGAGAACAGCTCCCACACGTCGCCCACGGCGAAGACATCCGGGTCGATGACGACGGAGCGCCCCTGAAAGCCCATCAGCTCGGGCGGCATGAAGCGGGTGGGGGTGAAGGACTGCAGGTCGTCCCGGACCCAGGGGCGCCACTCGCCGTCGCGCAGGTAGAGTTGCCCCTCGCGCGACCGTAGGACCGGGAAGTCGTCGTAGTGCATGATGCGGATGTCGAAGCGCCCGTTGTGCTTCGAGTTGCGGCGCAGCGCATGCTGCGCGACCAGGGCGCCAACGTACTGTTTGTCGTTGGTCTGGATGAAGACGCAGTGGTCCATGCAGGGGCCTCGAGGTTGCTGTCACCGTAAGTCCGCGCATTTTACCGGGGGGACTGGGGTAAGCCAACGCGACTCGCCTGGCACTTGAGCCAGATCAAGAGCCGGCGTCCTTTCTGGCGAGGTGGGAAAATGCGTATAATTTGCGCCTGTTTCCCGGCCCTTGTCGGGCCGTTATCGGTTTTCAAAGGACTGGTCTTGGCGCAAGCGCAACCTCCATCTCCCCGCATCTGGCTGGTCCTTGGCGACAAGCGTGGCGACAACGGCCAGGTGGAGGTGATCGCCGAGGCCCTCCAGCGCCGTTTCGGCTGGTCCAGCGAGTGGCATCACGTGGAGATGCTGCCGAAGTACGTGCAGGGCAAGCCGCGGCCCGGACCCACCCTGCACCATATCGACCGGGAACGTTCCGGCCCGCTGACCCCGCCCTGGCCGGACCTGATCCTGACCTCCGGGCGCCGGCCGGCCAACGTGGCACTGTGGATCAAAAGGTAGTCCGGCGGGCGTACCCGTATCGTGCTGGTGGGGCGGCCGGCCGGTTTCCTGTTTCACTATCAGTCGCGTTTCGATCTCATCATCACCAGCGCCGAGACCATGCCGGCCCCCTTTCCCAACGTCACGCACATCAGCCTGCCACTCATGCGGGTCGACCAGGCGCGCCTGGACGCGGGGCGGCGGGAATGGCAGGCGGCAATCTCCTCACTGCCGCGGCCACTGGTCGTGTTCCTGATCGGTGGACCGACGCGCCCCTTCGTCTATGACGATACGGTGCTGGCGCGCCTGCGCGCACGCGTCGAGCAGGTGATGGCGGCCGGCGGCACGCCGTATCTCGTCACCTCGCGGCGCACACCGGCGGACTTTGCGGCACGGCTCGGGGATGGGCTGCCCGAGGCGGCGCGCTTCTACGACTGGCGCAACCCGGTGGGCGAGAACCCCTATGCCGGCCTGCTGGCACTGGGGGACCGGTTCGTCGTGACGGGCGACAGCATCTCGATGATGGTGGAGGTGGCAAAGCTCGGCCGCCCGCTGGAGATCCTGCCCTTGCCCACCAGCCTGGTCGGCGGTCTCGACCAGTCGCGGCGCCGGCTCGCCGTGTGGCTGTTCCAGCCGGCCCGTAACAACCGTGCCGGTGAGCGACTGCGCATCGCCCTGGCCCGCGGGCTGTATCATGCCCGCCTCATGCAGCAGGCGCGGCATTTCCCGCGGTTTCACCAGCGCCTGGTCGACGAGGGGCTGGCCAGCTGGATCGGCGAGGGCGGTGACGAGCCGCGCTCCAGCGCGGACGGGGTGGCACGTGTGCTGAGCCAGGGTGAGCGGGACCTGGCACGCATCACGGATCGCATCGCCAGGCTGTTTCAGGCCTGATTCATTTCGCCGACCTATCATGGCCCACATGTCCGAACATCATCCCCTTTTCGCCGCAAGACGCCGCACCGGCCTGTTGGCAGCAGCGCTCTTCGCCTCGGTGCTGGGTGCGTCCTCCGCACTGGCCGATGCGGCGAGTACGTCGTCTCTGCCGGACCTGAAGGCCGTCGGTTGGCAGTCCCTGGGCTATTCGCGCGCCAACATCTGGGCCTCGGTGTCGTCGCGTATCGCCCTGCACGAGTTGCCTGCCTCGTCCCTGCCGGACGGCGGCCTGCCGCAGGGTCAGGGGGCATCTCAGGGCGCATCTCAGGGGCTGTCGCCGGCCGGCGGGCAGATGCTGCTCCTGCAGGCGGATAGTCAGGCGGCCTCCAATCGCGAGCGACTCTCGGTCTGGTTCGACCCGCTGGCCGACACCCTGTTGCAGCGCTGCCGCGTGGCCTATGGCCGTAGCGACAGCCGCGCCCAGTGCTATCGCTACGGGGATGCCACGGTGTGGCGGGAGCGTCGCGAGCGCAGCGGCAATGGCGGTCCCGACGAGCCGGAGTGGGTGCAGGGCGGCGCGAAGACGGCCGTCGTTCCGGACTGGACGGTGTCCAGCCGGGTCAGGTTGTCACGACCCGTCGCCATCCCGGCCGATGCCGGTCTGGTCTCGCCGATGCTGCTCCTGCCGCTGGCGAGCGCGGCCCCGCTGGAGGCGCGCGGCGACAGCCAGACCGTCCACGTGCACACGGACCAGGACTTCTTCCGTGTCACCCTGCGGGTGCAGGGACGTGAGACCGTCGACATGGAATACCGGCAGACGGCCACGGATGGCGCGACGCGCAAGATCGTCGGCCCGGTCCGGGTGCTGGTCGTCGAGGTCGAGCCCCATGCCGTGGGCACCGCCCGCGAGCCCTTCACCCTGCTCGGCATGTCCGGGCCACTGCAGCTCCTGCTCGATCCGGCGACCCGCGTGCCGTTGGCCGTGCGCGGCGAGGCCCCCTGGGTCGGCGCCACCGAGCTGCGCCTGGACAGCGTGCGACTCGCCCGATGAC
>JAJLKJ010000017.1:0-10381 GCA_033839185.1 Gammaproteobacteria bacterium | reverse complement strand
GTGGAAGGCGATGTTGCGGCGGCTGCCCGTGAGGCTGTTGGCATTGAGCAGGTGGCGCAGACGGTCGGTCAGCCGCGCGGCGAGACGTCCCTGCGCCAGGCCGGCGAGCTGCGGCTGGTTGAGGGCCAGCAGCTGCAGCGTGTCGGCCAGATCGTCGGCCTCCCAGTCGCCGGCCATGTAGCCCTCGGCCAGGCCCAGCGCGCCGCGCAGCAGGACGCGACGGGTCAGTGCCAGCGGCCGGTTCAGCTGCAGCTGTGCGGTGGGGCCGGGGTGGCGTTCACCGAGCAGCCGTCGACTGCCGTCTGCAAGTCGCAGGTCCAGCTGTCCGGTCTGGATGCGCGCCAGGGCCGCCAGCAGCGGACGGGCGGTGAGCGGGGGTTGCCCCGAGCGCGGGCCGGCCTGTGCCAGTCGCGAGCTGTCGACCTGTTCGTATGACATCAGCTGATCTCCTGTGCCGGTGGCTCGGGCTTGCGATGGAAGCGTGCCCCCCTGAGCCAGATCTTGAGGGCCTGCCAGTGGATGAGGGCCATGACCTTGAAGGTGAGAAAGGGAATGGCGACGGCCGCGCGCAGCAGCTCGCCCGTGGTGAACGGGCGGCGTCCGCCCACCTGGGCGGCGGTCAGCATCAGCGACATCTCGCCATCATCGTCCGGCGCGAACTCGCGGATCAGCACCTGCAGGGTCTCGTCCGGTTCGCCGAGGCGGAAGTGGTAGCGCGCCTGCATGCCGATGAAGGGGGAGACGTGGAACTGCTTGTCGCGCTGCTGGCGCACCGGCCAGGCCATGGGCCGCCCCTGTTCGTGCAGCAGGTAGCCGTGCTTCTCGCCGAAGGTGTTGCGCACCTCGCAGAGCACGGCGCGAAGCTGCCCGTCGCGGCCATGGCAGTACCACAGCGCCAGCGGGTTGAAGACGTAGCCCAGGACGCGCGGGAAGCACAGCAGCGCGATGCGTCCGCCCTGAAGGTCGATGCCGTGGTCGGCGAGGATGCGCTCGATCCAGGGGCGCAGCGGCGAGCCGTCGCGCGGTCCGTGATCGCGGTCATGGACGGCGAACAGGTTGGGCCTGTTGTGGGAGAACAGCCGCGTGCCGGCCGCCGCCTCGTCCAGCCGGTCGATGTCCAGCAGCAGCGAATAGACCCGGTAGGCGAAGCGGTAGCGCACCGGGAACAGGCGCCGGTGCATCACCTCGCCGCGGTAGAGGCTGGCGGCCGGGGTCTTCACGAGGCCAGCGCCTCGCGCGCCGCCGGCAGGGGGGCGTCCTGTTCGGCCTGCTGCCAGGGGGCGGCGATGCCGAAGCCGTCGCGCACCATCTCCACCGAGCTGCGCAGGGCATCCTCGTGAAAGCCGTAGCCGGCGTAGCTGCCCGTGAACCACAGCCGGTCGACACCCTGGATCCAGCGCAGCTGCTGCTGGGCGCGCAGGGCGTGCAGGTCGAACACGGGGTGATGGTAGGTCATCTCCTCGATCACGCGGTCCGCGGACGGCTCGCGCAGGGGGTTCAGGCTCACGAACAGGTCCGGTACGCCGTCCTCCAGGCGATGCAGGCGGTTCATCCAGTAGCTCACCGAGACGCGGTCGCCGCCGTGACCGCCCTCGGCCAGGTAGTTCCAGGAGGACCAGACCTTGCGGCGCCGCGGCATCAGGCGGGCGTCCGTGTGCAGCAGGGCGTGATTGGCCTGGTAGCGGAAGGCGCCGAGCACGGCCGTCTCGGCCAGGCTCGGGCGCTCGATCAGGCCCAGGGCCTCGTTGGCGTGACAGGCCAGCACGATCTCGTCGAAGCGGTGCGGCTTGTCGTCGGCGGTGCGCACCCAGGGGCCGGTGTCGGCCCGGCCGACGCGGATGGCCGGGAGGTCACTGTGGGCCTCGGGGGCGATGTCGCGCAGCAGGCGATTCACATATTCGCGCGCGCCGCCGGTGACCGTGCGCCACTGGGGGCGGTTCTTCAGGTCCAGCAGGCCGTGGTTGCGGAAGAACTGCAGGAAGCTGGTGGCCGGGAACTCGGCCATGGTGTGCGTTGGGCAGGACCAGATCGCCGCGGCCATGGGCAGCAGGTAGTGGTCGCGCAGCCGGCGGCCGAAGCGGCCGCGCTGGAGGTATTCGCCCAGGTTCAGGTGGTCCGCGTCGCCCGTTTCCAGCGAGCGCTTGGCCAGGCGGTTGAAGCGCAGGATGTCGGCCAGCATGCCCCAGTAGGGAGGGCTGGCCAGCTGGCGGCGCTGGGCGAACAGGGTATCGAGGCTGGAACCCGCGTATTCCAGGCGGCCGTCGGCGATGGAGGCGGCGAAGGACATGTCCGTGGCCTGGGTGGCAAGTCCCAGGTGGGCGAACAGCCCGGTGAGGTGCGGGTAGTTGCGCTCGTTGTACACCACGAAGCCGGTATCGATGCCCTGCGGACCCAGCGGGGTGTCCACGGTCACCGTGTGGGTGTGGCCGCCGAAGTAGCCGTTACGTTCGAACAGCGTCACGCGGTGCTCGCGGGCGAGCAGCCAGGCGGCGGACAGGCCGGCGATGCCGGCGCCGATGACGGCGATGTGCTTGCGGCTCATGCGGGACTCCTCTCGTGGTCTGGTAATCTTATACAAGAGTTGTACAATGTTGGCAACCCGCAATCTGCCGGACGCCGTCCGGGATGGAGAGAACATCATGCCGATCCGCTACGCCCTGCTGCTCGCCGTGCTGGTGACCGGTGGCCTGCCGCCGGTCCAGGCCGGCTGCCCCGATACCCTGGATTTCCATGTGCGCCCGCTGGCCGGCGAGACCCCGGTGCACCTCTGCGGGGCCTATGCCGGCCAAGTGGTGCTGATCGTCAACACGGCCAGCAAGTGCGCCTTCACGCCCCAGTACGAGGGGCTGGAAAAGTTGTACGCCGAGTACAAGGGCAGGGGTCTGGCCGTGCTGGGCTTCCCCTCCAACGACTTCGGCAACCAGGAGCCGGGTGACGAGGCGGCCATCCAGGGCTTCTGCCGCATGACCTACGGTGTGCAGTTCCCCATGTTCGAGAAGACCCATGCCGCGAAGCGCAACGCCGACCCGCTCTACCGCCTGCTCGGCGAGCGGGCCGGGGAGTATCCCCGCTGGAACTTCCACAAGTACCTGCTGGACCGCGAAGGCCGGCTGATCGGCAGTTTCGCCAGCCAGGTGGGCCCCGAGGACCCGCGCCTGCGCCGTGCCATCGAGGAGGCCCTGTGATGACCGATACCGGGATGAAGGAGGCGCTGCGGCGCGAGGCGGGGAAGGCCGAGGTGGTGGTGTTCCGCTCCGGGCTGACGGACACCCGCGAGCTGGACGAGTGGCTCACGGCCGCGGGTGTGGCGCATGCCTTCGTCGACATGCCCATGGGGGAGGCGGGCGAGCGCGCCCGGTTCCACGCGCTGCGGGAACTGACGGGCTGGCCGATGCTGCCCATGGTGTTTCATCGCGGGGACTTCGTCGGCGGGGAGCGGGAGCTGCGCGTGCACCTGGCGCAGGCAGATGCGACACGGGCCGGGACACCCTGGCCGGATGTCGCGCAGGCCTGGCTGCGGGGGCTGGGCTACGGCGGGCTCATCCCCTTCGTTGCCGGGGCCCTCGCCCTGGCGGCGTGGCCCGGCGCCGAGGGGCTTTTGCTGCCCGCCCTGCTGGGCTATGCGGCGGTGATCCTGTCCTTTCTCGGTGCCGTGCACTGGGGGCGGGTGCTGGCCGCGCCCGGGCGGTCCGATGCCGTCAACCTGCTGGCCTGGGGCGTCACCCCGTCGGTGCTGGCCTGGTGCGCGCTGCTGCTGCCGGCAGGCTACGGGCTGGCCGTCTTCATCCTGTTGTTCGTCCTGGCCCTGGTGGTGGATCACCGACTGCTCGGCGCCGGCCATAGCGCCTACCTCGCCCTGCGCCGTCGCCTCACGGCCGTGGTGGCGGGGGTGCTGGCGGCGGTCTGGCTGCTGGTGGGGTGAAGTCGCGAGTCGCGTAGGAGCGCCTTTTCTCTGTGAGCTCTGTGACCCCTGTGGCTCCCGGTCTTTTACTCCTCTCTCCTTACCGCCTCACTCCTCACGCCCCTGACAGATCCTGTCGCGGCAGCGGCGGGTGTAGCGCCAGCGGGCGAAGCGGCGGTAGAGGGCATCGATCAGGGGCAGCAGGTGTAGGGTGCTGACGAGCCGGGCCAGCCAGCGATAGCCGGGCAGCTCGCGCCAGATGGCGGCGAAGGCCCAGGCGCCGCTGACCAGCCGGCCATCGGCATCCAGGGCGTGCAGCCGGCGCATGGCCTGTTCGGCGCTCACCCCATGGGGCTTGAGGGGCGTGGGGTCGGCGGCGATGTCCTGCCAGTGCACGCGGCCGTCCCGGTCGAGACGCCGGTAATGCGCGACCTCGCGCCGGCACAGGGGGCAGCTGCCGTCGTAGAACATGGTGGTGCGGGTGTCAGGACCGTTCATGCGCGGCCGTCGCGGTCCGCAAACTGGTCGCGGATGTGGCGAATGGCGGTGGGGGTGTCGGTGCCCAGCGCGACGGCGCCGGCGCGGTTGATGGCGTCGGCCGCGAGCACGGCGCTCTGGCCGCCGACGAAGACCGGGCCGTCCGTGGCCGCCACCAGGGCAGCCAGGTCGCGGCCGAAGCGACTGTCCGTCTGGCCGGTCGAGCCCGACAGCAGCACGCCGTCGCAGCCGCTGCGCGGCGCGGCCGCCGCGAGGTCGTCCAGCGGCATGTCGGCTCCCAGGACGACGAAGCCCAGGCCGTGGGCGCTGGCGGCCAGGCAGAACAGCAGCAGCCCCAGTTCATGGTGCTCGCCCGGCAGGCAGGCGGCCAGCAGGCGTGGGCGGGTGTTGCGCGTAACCAGGTGATGCAGGCGGGCGCCGAGCTTGTTGCGCATGTAGGTGCCGAAGAAGTGCTCCTCGGCGATGCCGCCCGGCTGGTCGCGCCAGCGCTCGCCCAGTTCGCGCAGCAACGGAATGATCAGGTGGTCGGTGACCACGTCCACCGGGTACAGCGACAGGGCCTCGTTGTAGCTGGCGTCCAGGGCCGCCTCGTCGAAGCGGGTGATGGCCCGGAGCATGCGGTCGCGATGCGCGCGCCAGGTATCGGGCAGCCCATCCTCCTCGACCGGCTCGCTGGCGAGCTGGGCCGGCACCCGGCTGATGGGCACGCCCCGGTTCACCAGGTCGACGACGTGGTTGATGAGGTCGATGTCGGCCTGGGTATAGAGCCGATGCCCCTTGGGGGTGCGATGGGGGGTGATCAGGCCGTAGCGACGCTCCCAGGCACGGAGGGTCACGGCGTTCACACCGGTCAGCTGGGAGACCGTGCGTATGGGGAACAGGCCTTCCTGCTGCAGGTCGGTCTCGTCCCGGTCAGGGGATGTGGATATCGGGGTCATGGCAATCTTGTACAAGTCTTGTATGATGATTCTATGCCAAAACCATGCAGTCTGTACAACAGCGGGGGAACGAAACATGTCTGAGACACGCGTGGCCTGGGTGACCGGGGCGAGCGGCGGGATCGGCCGTGCCCTGTCCCTGCGCCTGGCGGGGCAGGGCTGGCAGGTGGCCGCCTCGGCCCGCGGGGAGGAGAAACTCCGCGATCTGGCCATGGAGGCGGACGGCCGTGTGCAGGTGCATCCGCTGGACGTGACGGATGCCGCGGCCAGTGAGGCCACGGTGGCGGCGATCGAACAGCAGCACGGGCCCATCGAGCTGGCGGTGCTCAACGCCGGAGACTACCGGCCCATGCCGGCCGACGCATTCGATGCCGAGCTGTGCCAGCGGCTGATGGCGGTGAACTACCTCGGCGTGGTGCACGGCCTGGCGGCCCTGCTGCCGCGCATGCGCGCACGCGGTCGCGGCGAGATCCTCATCATGGCCAGCGTGGCCGGTTATCGCGGCCTGCCGCTGGCCGCGCCCTACGGCGCCACCAAGGCCGCGCTCATCAGCCTGGCCGAGTCGCTGCGTGCGGAACTCGGTCGCTCCGGGGTGGTGATTCGCGTGGTCAATCCGGGCTTCGTGCGCACCGACCTCACGGCGCAGAACGCCTTCCGCATGCCGGCGCTCATGCCGGTGGAGGATGCGGCCGAGGCGATCGTCGCCGCCATTGGCGGGCGCGGCTTCGAGATCACCTTTCCCAGGCGTTTCACCTACGTGTTGAAGCTCCTGCGCATGCTGCCCTACGCGCTCTATTTTCCGCTCATCCGGCGCATGACGGGGCAGGGGTAGGGGTATGTCGAGCCAGCGATTGCAGCGTTATGCCGAGTTCTTCGAACAACTGACGCCCGAGGCACTGGATGCGTTCGACCGGGTCCTGACCGAGGACGCCCGCTTCAAGGACCCGTTCAACGATGTGCGCGGACTGCCTGCCATCCGCCGCATCTTCGCCCACATGTATGCGGTGACGGAGGCCCCGCGCTTCACGGTGCTGGGCATGGCGGAATCGGCGGATACCGGCTACCTGCACTGGGAGATGCGCTTCGCCCTGCGGCGCCGGCCGGCGCGCAGCTGGCGCATCGAAGGCATGAGCCGTCTGCGTTTTACCGAGGACGGACGGGTATGTGAACACGTGGACTACTGGGATCCACTGGAATCCCTGCTGACGCGCCTGCCGCTCATCGGCGCCCTGTTCCGGCTGCCGGTGCGCCTGTTGCGCACCCCGCCGGCCTGAATGTGACAGGACTGTGTCGTTTTGCCCCGGTGACTGGTCTGCATGGCCGCTCTCGGCTAGTCTGGCAAACATAATGAAGAAGGTGGGCCATGAGGGCCCCCAGACCACGCGAATCCAGCCCGTGTCCAGAGCGATGACAGATGATTCCGGCGCCAACCCGCCTGGCGTTGATGTACCGGTGGCCCATGTCGGCTATTGCTGCCGTGACGATGCCACGCTCGCCACGCTCGCCCTGCAGGGCGACGTGGAACGCCTCACCGGCCTGCCGTGCGCGCGCCTGCTCGGGGAGCCGGGGCTGTGGCTGGCGCGCATACACCCCGATGATCTTGGGCTGTTGCATGCCGCCCGGAAAGCCGCCGATACCGAGGTGCTGACGAGCTGCGAGTACCGTTTTCTCCATGCCTGCGGCGACTACCTCTGGCTGCGTGACGAATTCCGGCGCGAGACAGACCCGATGCATGGCACGGTGCTGCGCGGCTGGCGTGGCGACATCACCCGGGCGGTGCGTAGCGAGGCCCTGCTCGCCAAGCTCAACCGTGCACTGGAGACGCGACGGCACTGCGATGCGGTGCTGGCGGCAGCGGACGACGAGCAGCAGCTGCTGCGCGATTACTGCACCAGCATCGTCGAGCAGGGTGGTTACCGCCTGGCCTGGATAGGCTTTGCGAAGGAGGATGCCGGGCGCCGCGTGCAGCCGGTGGCCGCGGCGGGTTTCGAAGCCGGCTACATGGATGGGCTGCGGATCACCTGGGATGCGGACGATCCGCGGGGGCGCGGGCCGACGGGCACGGCGGTGCGCGAACGACGGCCGGTCATCGTGCGCGACATCCTGCGCGATCCCCGTTTCGCACCCTGGCGGGCGCAGGCGCTCAAGCGGGGCTACCAGTCCTCCATCGCCCTGCCGCTGATCCTGGGCAACGGGCTGCCCGGCGTGCTCAACATCTATGCCGACGAGCCGGACGCCTTCGATCACGAGGAGGCGCGCCTGCTGCGCGAGGTGGCCGACGACCTCGCCTTCGGCCTCGAGTCCATGCGGGCGCGTCGTGCGCGCGAGCTGGCGGAGGAGGCCCTGCGCCGCAGCGAGGAGCGCTTCCGCGAGCTGGTCGGCGCCATTCCGCACGGTGTGCAGGAATCGGACCTCGAAGGGCGCATCACCTATTCCAACGCCGCCATGCATCGCATCCTGGGTGTGCAGCCCGGCAGCCTGGTTGGGCATCACATCTGGGACTTTCACGCCCCGGAAGAGCGGGCGCAGCTCAAGGCATATATCGCCCGGCTGGTCACCGACCTGCCGGAGCCGACGCCCTATTACGGGCGGAATTTCACCCCGGCGGGCGAGCCGGTGGATCTGCAGGTGGACTGGACCTACAAGCACAACGATCGGGGCGAGCTGACCGGTTTCATCTCCGTGATCACCGACATCACCGAGCGCAAGCGTTCACAGGAACAGCTCGATCACCTGGCGCATCACGACCCGCTCACCGGGCTGCCCAATCGTCTGTTGTTCAACGACCGCCTGGAAACGGCGGTGGCCCACGCCCGGCGCGAACAGTACGAGCTCGCGGTGCTGTTCATCGACATCGACCATTTCAAGAACATCAACGACAGCCTGGGTCATCCGGTCGGCGACCGCTTCCTGCGGCTGGTGGCCGAGCGCATCATCGCGACCCTGCGTGCCAGCGACACGCTCGCGCGTCTGGGTGGTGACGAGTTTATCGTCCTGCTGGACGAGATCCGCGGGCCGCACGATGCGGGTGTGCTGGCCAGCAAGCTGCGCGACTGCTTCCTCGAGCCCTTCGTGGTGGACGAACACGAGCTGCATCTGACGGTGAGCATCGGCATCAGCCTGTTTCCGCGCGATGGCCGGGATGCCGCGACGCTGGTGCGCAATGCCGATGCGGCGATGTATCGCGCCAAGGACGAGGGACGCAACGACTTCCGCTTCTATACCCGCGACCTCACCGAGTCGGTATTCGAGCGCCTGACCATGGAGTCGGCGCTGCGCGGTGCACTCGAGCGCAACGAATTGCAGGTCCATTATCAGCCGCAGGTGAATCTGCGCACCGGGGCCGTGATCGGTGCGGAGGCCTTGCTGCGCTGGCAGCGACCGGGAGGCATGGTCTCCCCCGCGGCCTTCATCCCGCTGGCGGAGGAGTCGGGCCTCATCATCCCGATCGGCCAATGGGTGCTGGAGACGGCCACGGCGCAGATGCAGCGCTGGCTGGATCATGGCGTGACGCTGGAGCGGCTGGCCGTGAATATCGCGGCCAGCCAGATCCAGCGCGCCCCGCTGGCGAAGATGGTGCGCGCGGCGCTGGAACGCAGTGGTCTGCCGCCCGGGATGCTGGAGCTCGAGATCACGGAGAGCTCGATCATGCACGGCACCGAACGCAACTTCGCCGTGCTCGACGAGCTCAAGTCGCTGGGCGTGCGCCTGGCCATCGACGACTTCGGGACCGGCTATTCCTCGCTGGGCTATCTCAAGCGCATGCCCATCGACAAGCTGAAGATCGACCAGTCCTTCGTCTTCGAGGTGCCGGACAACGCCAACGACGTGGCCATCACCCGCGCCGTCATCGCCCTGGCGCAGAGTCTCGGCATGAATGTGCTGGCCGAAGGGGTCGAGACAGAGGCGCAGCGCAGGTTCCTGGTCGAGCATGGCTGTAACCATGGGCAGGGTTATCTCTATTCGCGGCCGCTGCCGGCGGACACCTTCGAAGACTGGCTGCGCCGGCAGGCGACTGTTGCAGCCCCATCGAGCTGAAGAGACATGAGCAACGACATCGACAACGAACAGACTTTCGAGCGCATCCGTGTCGGCATCAGCAGCTGCCTGCTGGGCAACGAGGTGCGCTTCGACGGCGGGCACAAGCGCGACTCCTACGTGGTCGGCACGCTGAGCGAATACTTCGACTTCGTCTCCGTCTGCCCGGAAGAGGCCATCGGTCTCGGTACGCCGCGCGAGCCCATTCGCCTGGTGCAGAAGTCCGACGGGGTGCACGTGGTCGGCGTGAAGACGGTCACCCGCGACGTCACCGAGGCCCTGCGCGCCTATGGCGAGAAGATGGCGCGGCAGATGACCGACATCAGCGGCTACATCCTCAAGCGCGCCTCGCCGAGCTGTGGCATGGAGCGGGTGAAGGTCTACACCGAGGCCGGCATGCCCGTGACCACGGCCAGCGGCAAATACGCCGAGGTCTTCATGCGCGAGCAGCCGCTGCTGCCGGTGGAGGAGGAGGGCCGGCTGGGCGACCCGGTGCTGCGCGAGAACTTCATCGTGCGCGTGTTCGTCTACCACCGCTGGCAGACGCTGGTGGCCGCCGGCCTCACTGCGCAGGCCCTGGTCGACTTCCACACCGATCACAAGTACCTGATCATGGCGCACGACCAGAATGCCTATCGCGAGATGGGCCGGCTGGTCGCCGAGGCCGGCACGCGCGAGATGGACGCGCTCGCCGAAGACTACGTCACGGCGCTGATGACGGCATTGAAGCAGCGCGCTACGCGTCGCCAGCACGTCAACGTGCTGCAGCACCTGTTCGGTTACGTGAGCAAGCATGTCGATGCCGCCGACCGCGCCGAGATGACCGAGATCATCGAACACTACCGCCAGGGCCTGGTACCGCTGGTCGTGCCCATCACCCTGCTCAAGCACCACTTCCGCCGCCACCCCGATCCCTACATCGAACGGCAGGTCTACCTCACGCCGCATCCGAAGGAACTGATGCTGCGGAACCTGTTGTGACGTGTGGCAAGCTACGAGTCGCAGG
>JAJLKJ010000016.1:0-1556 GCA_033839185.1 Gammaproteobacteria bacterium | reverse complement strand
CTGCAGACCCGCTGGGACAGCGACCACCTGGCCTTCGCGCAGCAACTCGCCGAGGTGCTGCTCGCCCATTACGAGGACCGGGAACACGGCGGCTTCTGGTTCACCGCCGACGACCACGAGACGCTGATCCAGCGCCCCAAGACGCTGGCCGACGAGGCCACCCCTGCCGGCAACGGCGTCGCCGCCCAGGCACTCGGCCGCCTCGGCCACCTCCTCGGCGAAACGCGCTACCTCGATGCCGCCGAACGCACGCTCAAGCAGGCCGCCGAGGGCATCAACCAGGCACCCGCGGCCCATGCCACCCTGCTCGCCGCCTTCGAGGAACACCTCTATTTCCCGCGGGTGATCATCCTGCGCGGCGCGGGCGCCGCCCTGGCCGACTGGCACCAGGACGCCATCCGCCCCTATGCCCCCCGACGCCTCGCCTTCGCCATCCCCACCGACGCCCCCGGCCTGCCCCCGGCACTCGCCGACAAGCAGGCCACCGGCGAGACGCCGGTCGCCTATGTCTGCAAGGGCATGACCTGCAGCCCGCCGATCAGCGAGCGGGAGGCGTTCGAGGCTGCACTGGAAGAAACGACGGCACGGGCCTGAGACGCTGCGCGGTGTGAAAGGCGTTTTTTGCCACAGAGGGCACAGAGGACGCAGAAGTGGCGAGTGCTCATGAGCCTGCCAGGCAATATGACTACCCGATATCTTCAGGCCACATGACGAACGCAGCTTGCACCGATCCTGCAAGTACTACCCCATCTCGCCCTCTGTGCCCTCTGTGGCAAGACTGCTGCTACGGCACCCGGAAATTATCCTGCGTCAGCAGGTCGATCCCGCAGTCCAGGTGGCCGATCCAGCCGAGGAACTGGTTGATCATCTCGCGGCCCTTGAAGGGGCGGCCGTGCTGCGGGACGATCATGTCCACATCCATGTCCCAGACCATGTCGGCCCACAGGCGGCAGACCTTCTTCGAGCCCATGTAGCGCTTGTGGAAGGCGACCATGTAGGGCACATGCTTCTCGAAGTCCTCCACCGGCCTGTCCGGCCCTTCCGGCACCATGGAGGCGCCCATGTCGCCCGAGAACAGGATCTTGCTCACCGGATCGTAGAAGTGGAAGTTGCCCACCGAGTGCAGAAAGTGCGCGGGGATGGCCTTGATCACCGTATCGCCGAAGGGGATGTCGCGCCCGGCATCGGGCAGCGAGATCAGGCGCTCGCCGAGCTTGTCGCCCATGTAGCCCGGGATGAGGTGCGGCAGGAAACGCGCCCAGAGCTTGGAACAGACCACCGTGGCGTTGCTGCGCTGAATCCAGCTCGATATCGAGGCGATGATGTCGGGGTCCTGGTGCGAGGCGATGATGTACTCCAGGTCGCGCAGCGACACGTGCTTGCTGATCTCGTTGGACAGCGCCGTGAAGGTGAGATCGCCACCCGGGTCGATCAGGGCATCGTGCTCCCCATGTATAATGAGGAACTGGTTGGACTGCACGCCCTCGCCCTTCACCAGGTCGGTGAAGGCCAGGCAGGAATGGTGTCCGTCGTTATACAGTTCTATGGGCATGTTC
>JAJLKJ010000015.1:0-9137 GCA_033839185.1 Gammaproteobacteria bacterium | reverse complement strand
TAACGCCTAACGCCATGGAATGCGACTAAGGGTCGTTATTGCAGGTGGCGTCGCTTTTCCTGGTACTCGTCCTCGTCGATTTCACCCCTGGCATAACGTTCGTCGAGGATGTCCAAGGCCCGGCTTTGGCCGTTGCCGGGCCTCTTCGTGTCTTTCGGGGCGCTGCTCAATAGCCACCGTGCAAGTGCCACGATGCCCAGAATGATGACGATCCAGAACAGGAGCATGAGCAGGCCGCCACCCAGACCCATGCCGAAAAACGAATGACCGCTCCAGCCGGAATCATACATGACAAAGGTCTCCTGGCTTTTATCGGGAAGGGAAAACCGGCACGCATTAATGCGTGCCGGTCGAAGGGTTACTGCATCATGCCCATGCCGGGGCCCATCATGCCGCGGAACTGCTGACGCTGCTCCTTGTCGAGCATCTGCATCATCTGCTGCCGCGTTTCCAGGCCTTCACGCATCATCTCCAGCCGGATATCCGACATTTTCTGATAGGCCTTGGAGACGGCGTCCGGATTCGGGTCTTCCTTGGCCCATTCCTTTTGCAGCTCCAGCATCGCTTCCTGCATGTCGGTCATGTGCTCCCAGCGCTCCTTTTGTGCCTTCTGCTGGAGATCGAACAGTTTCTGACGCTGGTCGTCGCTCAGGTTCATCATGGCCATGGGGTTGCCATAACCCTGGCTGTAGCCGGGACCCCCCATCATCGGGCCGCCCATCATGCCCATTCCGTAGCCCATGCCCGGGCCCATCATGCCCATTTGCATGCCGTTCTGACAGGGCCCGTAGGCCTCACCCATCATTCCGCCGTAGCCATGGGCGAAGGCGGTTGTGCCGCTGCTGAGGATGGCCGCGAAGACCGTTGTCAGCAGGACCGGTTTGAGCGATTTACTGATCGTGTATTTCATGGCAGTTACTCCTTGCCGGTTGTGTTATCGCGACCTGGGTCGCGTGTGTGTGAGCCCCTTTGGCTCAGTTTGAAGAAGGCCATTGCCATCCTCCGTGCTCTTCGCGTGGTTTTTCGATTTGAGGGGACTGGAGAATGAGTGCCGATATGCCATCATGTGGCCCCAGTCCCCGGTAAATGACATTGCTGACCACGCCTCGCTGGTCGAATTCCAGGATGTAGCGATGTGTGCCATGCCCATACCCATATTCGTAGACCCATCCCATGTGCCCGTTGGGCAGAGTGATTTTCTGATGGGCTCCCCCATGCTGTCCGAAGGCTGTAAGCTCGTCGATCACGCCGAGTGGATACGCTTGTAATGCCTCGGATGGGTCGCCCGCATCGCGAGGCAGAGTCGGCGGTTGTGGTATGTGTTCGGTCGCGCCGAGATTCATCGGCGTGAACGCGATAGCTGCAAGAAGTAACGTTGTAAACAGGCTTATGGATTTCATGGAGTGGTTCCTCCTTCAGGTGCTGTGAATGCACGCCTTTCAATCGTTCATCTGAGTCCGACCCAGCAACTTTGCATTGACGGCAACGATGACAGTGGATAGCGACATCAGCATCGCCCCGACGGCCGGCGAGAGCAGCAGGCCGGCCCAGTAGAAGGCGCCGGCGGCGAGTGGGATGGCAGCAACGTTGTAACCGGTTGCCCACCAGAGGTTCTGGATCATTTTGCCGTAGGTCGCCTGGGCCAGTTCGATGATGGCTGCTACGTCACGCGGGTCGGAGCGGACCAGCACGATATCGGCGGATTCCACCGCGACGTCAGTGCCGGCGCCGATGGCGATGCCGACGTCGGCTTCCACGAGCGCCGGGGCATCGTTGACACCGTCACCCACCATGGCCACTTGCAGGCCGCGTGACTTCACCTCCCTGATCTTTTCCGCCTTCTGGTCGGGAAGGACCTCGGCGAAGTAGTCGTCCAGCCCCAGTTCCTCGGCCACCCATTGCGCCACAGCCGTGGCATCCCCTGTCAGCATCATCACCTGGATGCCCTTGTCCTTGAGCCGACGCAGGGCCTCGCGCGAAGCGTCGCGTATGATGTCGGCCAACGCGATGGCGCCCACCAGCGCCTCGTCCACGAGCACGTAGACGACGGTCTTCCCGGCGGCCGCCGCATCCTCTACGCGGTCGTCATCGATCTTGATCTTCTGTTCGGCGAGGTAGCCGGGGCTCACGACCTTGACGGTGTTGCCATCAACTTCCGCCTCGGCCCCCTTGCCGGGGATGGCGTGGAACGCACGTGTTCGCGGAATGTCGATGTCTCGCTCGACGGCGGCGGTAACAATGCCTTGGGCGATGGGGTGCTCCGACTGGTTTTCGAGCCCGGCGGCCAGGCGGAGGATCTCGTCTTCACCGCGGTCCGCGAGTGCGATCACATCGGTGACGCCGAAACGCCCTTCGGTAAGCGTGCCGGTCTTGTCGAACACGACGGCCTGAAGCGTCCGCGCGCGCTCGAAGGCGGAGCGGTCGCGGATCAACAGGCCATGGCTGGCCGACAGCGAGGTGGAGACGGCTACCACCAGTGGTACCGCGAGGCCCAGGGCATGCGGGCAGGTAATCACCATGACCGTGACCATGCGCGCGAGGGAAAATTGGAAATCAGCGCCAAGTAGCAGCCATGCCGCCAGCGTGGTGCCGCCGGCGGTGAGGGCAAGGAGGGTGAGCCACAGGGCCGCGCGGTTCGCGAGGTCCTGGGTGCGGGAACGCGAGGCCTGGGCCTGGCGCACCATGTAGATGACCTGGGCGAGATAGGTCTCATCGCCGGTCTTTTGTACTTCCACCGTCAGGCTGGCCTCACCGTTGACGGAGCCGCCGATCACCTCATCACCCATACCCCTTTCCACCGGGCGGCTCTCGCCAGTGAGCATGGCCTGGTTGACCGAACTGCGGCCCTCGATTACGTTGCCGTCGATGGGGATCTTCTCGCCGGGTTTGACTAGCACCCGGTCGCCGGCACGCAACTCGGTTACCGGAACCTCCTCGGTGTGGCCCTGCGCGTCCAGCCGGTGTGCATCGGCCGGCATCAGACGCACCAGCTCTTCGAGGGCGCGCGAGGCGCCCATGACGGAGCGCATCTCGATCCAGTGGCCGAGCAGCATCACGTCGATGAGTGTGGCGAGCTCCCAGAAGAACACGCCGCCGGGCAGCCCCAATACCACGGCGGCCGAGTAGAGGTAGGCCACCGTGATCGCGAGCGCGATAAGCGTCATCATGCCCGGCTGGCGCTTGCCAAACTCGTCGAGTAGGCCGGTCAGGAAGGGCCAGCCGCCGTAGAAATAGACGATGCTGGAGAGCGCGAACAGGGCGTAGCTGTCGCCCACAAACGCCAGCGCGTCGCCGATGCCCAGTACCGACTGGATCAGCGGCGACAGCAGCAGGATGGGGACGGTCAGTGCCAGGGAGACCCAGAAGCGGCGCCGGAAGTCGGTGATCATCGCGCCGTGGTCGTGGCCGCCATGCCCCCTCTGTGCGTGGCCCTGCCCGCGGTGTTGCGAGTGGGATTCGGGCTTGCCTGCGCCGGTTGCCTGGTCTTGCACTACGGTCTGCATGTCATTTCCTTCTCGCGAAATACGCCTGCAATTCCGCCTCGCTGGGCAGGCGCCGGAACACGACCTCGCCGTCCACGACGAGGTTCGGCGAATGCCGGATGCCCAGGCGTTGGGCCTCGTCGGGCTGATCCTCGGCGAACACCAGTTGGTAGGGGATATCCAGCGCGTTGAGCTCCCGCTCCAGGTTCGGGCGATGATTGCAGTCTCTTGTGGCTATGATCTTCACTTGCATGGTCAGCCTCCGACTTTGAGGTAACGGTTCAGGGCGCGCATTGAAAGATGTCATTCCACCGCACCAGCCGGCTTCGGGCGGGCAGGGATGCGTGCGCCTCAGTCATCCACGACCACCATCTGGTGGCCTTCACCCGCGGGTAGCTCGAATCGATCCACGACCTGGAAGCTGGCCTGGTCAATGACCCAGATGACCGGGGCCTTGCGGCTGGAGACGTATACCTGCCCGGTCCCCTCGATGGCTTCCAGGTGATAGGGGTCGGGACTCAGGGGAAGGGATCGCTGTGCCCCCGTGTCCAGATCGATCATCACCAGTTGCTCCTGCTTGCGTGTGGTGGTGAACAGGCGCTGGCCGTCGTCGGACAGGTCCAGGCCATGCAGTTTCTCGCCCACCTCGAAACGGCGGTCGATCTTGCCGCTGTCGAGGTTGACCTCGGAAACCGTGCCGGCCCGTACGTTGGCGACATATAGGTGGCGACCTTTCGGCCCCATGACCATGTGCTCGGGTACGGGCCCTGCCTGCAGGGTGCGCAGTGCACGGTGATCGACGAGATCGATTTCGGTAATGCTCGCCTCGCCGCTGTTGCTCACGTAGGCGCGGGAGCCGTCGTCCGAGACCACGGTGTAATTCGGACTGCGCCCGGTCGGGAGCGTGGCTGCCAGGGTGTTGGTCTGCACATCGAGCAGGCTGATCGTGTTGCGCGTGGGGTGGGTGGAGATTACGTAGCGACCATCGGGCGTGGCGGTCTGGTGATGGGTCCAGCCGTCGACGGGTACCGTGCTCATCACATGCCCGTGTATCGGGTGGATGAGGTAGAGCTGGCTCTTACCGTCCTGCTCGGCGAGGCTGCCGGCGACCAGGTATTCGCCCTGGTCGGCCAGGGCCAGCCCGTGCGGGTTGGGGATGTCCGGATAGGTGGCGGTGATGCGATGGGTCTCCGTGTCCACCCCCACAACGGCGTTTCCGCTGCCCGTGGCGACATAGACCGTGCCAGCGCCAGTGATTGCGGGCAATGCGGCGACGGCCAGCGTGGTCACGAATCCGGTGAATGCTGTCTTCATGTTCATGTTGTTACCTCCAGGTGGCATCCGGGTGGCGCCTAGTGGGCCTGTCCCGTGGCCAGGGTGCGCATGTAGGTGATGAGGGCCCGTAGCTCGGCGTCACTCAGATCGGGGTGGCCACCGCGCGGCGGCATGGGGATTGGGGCCGCGGGTGAGTTCACGCCGGCAATGGTGCGGGCCAGCAGCGTGTCGTCCGTTTGTGCCCAGACCTCGGGGGCCTGCGTCAGGTCCGGCACGCCGGGCAGCTCACCGCTCGCATCCTCGCCATGGCAGTCGGCGCAACGGGTCTGGTAAAGGTCCCGTACGTCCCCCGGGCCCTGGGCGCCGGCGGTCGCCGGGGCGGTGATCAACATGAGCGTAACGGCGGCCAGGGCCGGGAAATGCAGACGTCCGGGCATCAGTTGGCACTCTGCAGGAAGGTGAGGATCGCGCGCGCCTCCTGCCCGGTGAGCCCCCCACGGATACGCATGTGGGCTACGATGGGTTTCCATTGGTCATCGCGAAACTCCTGCGGCGCGCGCATGTTGTGGCAGCGCGCGCAGTTGTTGACCCAGCTGCGGGCACCGCGCATTCGCAGTTCCACGCTGGCCTCGTCCGGACCCTGTGCTGCCGTATCGCCCCATGCGACAACCGGAAGGAGCAGGGGGCCGGCAAGCAGCATGGCCGTGGCGACGGTATAGAGCGTCATGGATTTCATGGTCGTCTCCTTCAGAAACCGTAGGCGAGTTGAATGAGCACGCGGTCGTGGTCGGCGGGCGAGGCGGGGTCGCCGTCATTCCACTCGTAGGCAAGCTTGGCGATCACGTTGCTGGCAAAGAGGTAATTGATGCCCGCGGCGACCTGGTCCTGGTCATCATCCGCGTGCGGCGAGTCGAACTCACCGTAACGTGCCACGACTTCCACTTGCGTGTCGGGGATGCGCATCGCCCCCTGGACGTACCAGGCTTCCCATTCGACGTCCTCGGGGTAGCTGCTGGCCGGGTCGTCGTCCAGGCTCTGGATGATGTATTCGCCGCGCAGCTCGGCCAGCCCCCGTTGCCAAGCGAAGTCGGCGCCGAGGACCTGGTAGTCGCGGTCCTGTTCAAGCAGTGCCCCTGTATCATCGAGCAGGGCAACCTGGCCGAGGGCCCCCGATACACCAAACTCCAGTTGTGGTATCGGCAACAGCCCCAGGCGGGCGCCCCAGACCTTGTCGCCATCCACGTCCCGGGTGAAACCTTCCGATTCGATGCCATGGATCTCGCCGGCCTCGACCAGTACCTCGGGACCGTTGCCCACATAGACGGCGTAGTTGGCCGCCAGGTCACCGACGGGCACCCCGCCACGCAGATAGGCACCGACCTCCGCGGTCGGCGCGGCGCCATCGTGGCCAAAGCCGACCGGGGCGGCGGGGAGCTTGTTGATCCAGGCCGGGTGCAGGTTTTGCCGGAACTGCCCGAGGGGGCTCTGGAATTTGCCGGCCCCGACGACCACGTAGTCGTTGGCGAATAGATTCAGCGCGGCGTATTCCAGGGCGGTCTCCGTTTCTCCGTCCTCCTCCACGGCGATTTCGAGCTCGGCCTCGAACAGCAGCAGGTCGTCGTAGAGATAGTGAAAAATCGGATTGAAACTGACCTGGTCGAAGGCGCCGTCTCCGGTTTCCTCGTCGGCATATCCGACGGCGCCGTAGCCGGACAGGTGCGCCACGGAGGTGGAACGTTTCCACTCGTCCGCCGCTTCGGTTTGTTCGCGTTCGGCTTCAAGTTGTTGGACTCGTTGTTCGAGATGTTCGATGCGCGACGGTCCCGGGTCATCGGCCATGGCCGGTCCGGCGAGCAGAGGACCGGCCAGCAGCCACAGCGGCAGTCGGAACGCCGTGCGGTCTAACGGTGTGCGGAATGCGTTCATGTCGGTAATCCTCCTGTGTGCGGCGCCGCATGGCAGACGTCAATGCGTCTCGCCGGTATCGGATGGCAAGGCGCGCAGGTAGCGCAGCAGTGCGCCGATGTTCTCCTGACCAAGGACGCCGCCCCAGCCAGGCATCAGGCCGCGACCCGAGGCAATCTTCCACGCGAGTTCGCCGTCCGAGTGTTCGGCCGCCGAGGCGCGCAGATTTGCGGGCGGTGTCGCCAGTGCGCCAACCAGCAGACCGAGACCACGCGCCTGCGCCCCATGGCAGGCGGCACAGAGTTCGGCATAGAGTGCAGCGCCCCGCTGCCTGACGGCCGCGGTGTCCGGGGCCAGGTTGTGCCAATCGGGTGCCGAGGCCGGGGCCTCCCAGTGCTCCATGTCGCCGGACTCGGCGTGATGGCCCGTCTCCGCCAGTGCCAGGGTGGCGTTGAAGATGATCAGACTGGTGATCAAGGGTTGTCGAAATGTCATCGCAGTACCTACCTCCCGATTGACCGGAATGCCGGCGTATACGCCAGGTCCGTGGTGCCGAACCGCTGCCAGCGATTCGGCGGCTGCGGTTGATCCGGTGCGGCGGAGGCTAGATGCGCAGGCGTTCGGTGCGCAGGAAGAGGCGTTGTTCTGACGGGACGTACCGCCGGACGGGGGCTGAGTGCCGCCTGGGGACGTGTGGCGTGAGGCCGGGGTTGCGCGGCAGCGGCGTGAAAATGCCCTTGGGTGAGTCGGTTCCAGGATTGGCGTCGCCGGTGAGCGGCAGATAGGGGGCGTTGCCGGCGGGGGTCTTGATCGAGGGGCAGTGCTCGTCACCGGGCGCACCGGTATCGTGACCAGGTGCCTGTGTGCCAGGCGTGAACCCTGTCGAGTGAGCGTGGTCCGCCGTCGCCGCATGCGCATGCGGTAGCGCCGCCGCCACCGCTTCGCAGCAGGGCTCCAGCGCCAGCAGCATCCAGCTCGCCAGCCACAGTAGCACCAGCGTCGACGCCAACCGGCGGTGGCGATTGATACTGTGACCCGGATTGTCGTAGTGCCTGTTCATGCCAATCCTCGAATTCTCCGAGATTGCCTGGCCGACGGGTCTACCTAGGAAAGTAGTCGTCGCCCGGCAAACTGCAAACCAGCTATAACATTTGAAATATCATGGTATTAGTCTGTGTGGGCAGGTGGCTCCGGGGGCCTGGGGTGTCCCCGGAGCGTGCCCTTAAAACCAGGCCCGTACCCCGACCACCAGATGGGTCTCGGTGGTGTCTTCGCCGGCCGCCTCAAGCAAGTCGGCGGTGCCGCCGAACTTTTTCTCCCAGTTCACGCCGATATACGGCGCGAACTCGCGGCGGATCTCGTAGCGCAGGCGCAGGCCGGCCTCCATGTCGGTGAGGCCGTCGCCGAGGCCGACTTCGGGGTCCTCGTCCTTCTGCCAGTTGATGGCGACCTCCGGGGCCAGAACGAGGCGCTGGGTGAAGAGGATCTCGTATTCGCCCTGCAGACTGGCCGCGAGGTTACCATCCTCGCCGCCCGCGTAGAGGAAGGCATCGAGCTCGAAGAAGTAGGGCGCGAGGCCGGAGAAGCCGATGGCGGCCCAGTCGCGCTCGGGCTCGGGGCGGAAGTCACGCCGCCAGCCGACCTGTAGGTCCCAGTAGGGGGCAATGGCGCGGCTGTAGAGAAACTCGCCGGTGACGGACTCGGTCTCGCCCTCGAAGCGCTCGCCGTGGGTCTTGACCCAGAACTTGTTGAGGTCGTAACCCGCCCAGGCCTCGCCTTCCCAGACATAGAGGTCGCCCTCATCGGCGTCGCGCCATTCGAGCTGGTCGATCTTGACCATCGCCAGCAGAGGATCGTCTTCGGCCATGGCAAGGGCGGCTGCCGGCAAGATGGCGATAAGTGCGATGGCAAGCCGGATGTATTTCAGGTTCAGCATTACGATTCTCCTCAGCTCACGACGACTTTACGGAACATGCCCGGCATGTGGTACAGCAGGTGGCAGTGATAGGCCCAGCCACCCATGGCGTCGGCCGTGACCAGGTAGCTGATCATGGCGCCAGGCTGGACGATGACCGTGTGCTTGCGCGGGATACGCCCGGGCTCGCCGGTCTCGAGATCACTCCACATGCCGTGCAGGTGGATGGGATGGTTCATCATCGTGTCGTTGATGAGGTTGATGCGCACGCGCTCGCCATACCTGAGCGGCAGCGGCTCTGCGTCGGCGAACTTGATACCGTTCATCGACCACATGTAGCGGCTCATGTTGCCGGTGAGGTGCAGGTCGATCTCGCGTTCCGGTTCACGTGGATCCGGTGTGGGATGGAGGTTGACGAGGTCCGCGTACGTGAGCACGCGCCGGCCGTTGCCGCGCAGGCCGATGCCGGGGTCATCCAGCCGGTACTGAGGGGCTTGGGCCCGCATGTCGATGTGTGGGCCGTACTCTGTACGGGCATGGGCGATGGGGCCTTTGCTGCC
>JAJLKJ010000014.1:0-15965 GCA_033839185.1 Gammaproteobacteria bacterium | reverse complement strand
GTTGCTCTGCTGGATCTGGTCCACCACCTTGTCCCAGTCCTCGTCCAGGTCCAGGCCGACGATGTCCTTGCGCGGGATCATGATGTCCTCGACCGTGATCTTTTCCAGATCGAGGATGCCGAGCAGCATCTTGCGATGTCGTCGCGGGATCAGGCTGCCGGCCTCGGCGACCACGGTGCGGAGTTCTTCACGACTCAGCGCCTGTCCGCCGGCGCCCGCGTCGTGCAGGCCGAGCAGGCGCAGGATGGAGTTGGCGAACAGGTTCACCAGCCACACCAGGGGGTAGGCGACTACCAGCAGGGGCACGTAGACGAAGGCGGCCGGGAAGGCGATCTTTTCCGAGTGCAGGGCGCCGACCGTCTTGGGTGCCACTTCGGCGAAGATCAGCAGGGCGAGCGTCAGTACGCCGGTGGCAATGGCGATGCCGGCATCGCCATAGAGGCGCAGCCCGATGAAGGTGGCCAGCTGGGTGATGAGGATGTTGACGAGGTTGTTGCCCAGCAGGATCAGGCCGATCAGCCGGTCGGGCTGATTCAGCAGGCGCTGGGCGCGTATCGCGCCCGGATGGCCCTGGTCGGCCAGGTGCCGCAGGCGATAGCGGTTCAGTGACATCAATGCCGTCTCCGAACCCGAGAAGAAGCCCGACATCAGGAACAGGACGAAGAGTCCGCCGAACAGGAAGCCTAGAGGGATTTGATCCAAAACGATTTGAAACCGTGTGTGGGTGATTCGAAATTAGACGAGGCCGGCGCCGGGGCTGTCAAGGCACGGACTCGCGGGCGGCGGTCAGCGCAGGATGAGTTCGATCACCAGCTTGCTGCCGAAGTAGGCCAGCATGAGGAAGACGAAGCCGCCCAGGGTCCAGCGTATGGCCTTGCGGCCGCGCCAGCCGAAGCGCCAGCGACCGAACAGCAGGGTGGCGAACAGGCACCAGGCCACGATCGACAGCACGGTCTTGTGGACCTGGTGCTGGGCGAAGATGTCCTCGAGATAGACGAAGCCCGTGATCAGGCCGGCGCTGAGCAGCACGAAGCCGACGCCGAGCAGCTGGAACAGCAGGCTCTCCATGTGCTGCAGGGGGGGCAGGGCGCGCAACAGGCCGCCCGGCCGGTGCGTGTGCAGGTGGCGGTCCTGGAACCAGAGCACCATCGCCTGCAGCGCGGCCAGGCCGAGCATGCTGTAGGCCAGCAGCGAGAGGAAGATGTGGATGTCGAGGCCGGGGCGTGTGGCGGCCGGGATGAAGCGCACGTCGGGCAGCAGCGTCTCCAGCAGCAGCGCGATCGCCGCCAGCGGCAGGAGCAGCAGGCCGATGTTTTCCACCGGGCGTTTCAGGCTGGCCAGCAGCAGCAGTGCGACCATCAGCCAGCTGACGGAGGAGAGGGCATGATAAAAGCCCAGGTCGAGGCCGGCGGGGGTGAGCACCTCGCGATAGGCGACGATGGCGTGCAGCAACACGGCGCCCCCCCAGACCAGCAGCACGAGTTCGCGCGGGATGGCCCCGTGACCGCTGGCCAATGCCCGCACGCGCAGTCCGATGGCCCCGGTGGTGGCCAGGTAAAGGGCGATGGCAAGCAGGCTGAAAGCGATGATCATCGGGTATGTCGCGTGGTTATCCCCATCAAGAAGGCGATGATTGCATATTAGGCCCGTGGCGTGAACCTCGTTGCATTCCGGCTGCCGAGTTTGTGACGCCTTTGTATAGTCACCCTCCATGACATCGTGTAGCATCTGCCACATTCAGAGGATTCCTTAATGAATACAGCATCATGCGGCTGACGGTACTGGGCTGCAGCGGCGGAATCGGGGATGGGTCGGGAACGACCTCGCTGCTGATCGACGACGATATCCTCATCGATTGTGGAACCGGGGTGGGTCGACTCAGCCTGGAGGCCATGGCGCGCCTGCGTCATGTCTTCATCACGCATACCCATCTCGATCATATCGCGACCCTGCCCCTGCTCATCGATACCCTGTTCGGCCAGCTGCAGGGGCGGCCGTTGACCGTGCATGCCCAGCCCGAGAGCATCGAGGTGCTGCGTGCGCACATCTTCAACTGGAAGATCTGGCCGGACTTCTTCGAACTGCCGGATCGCGAGCACCCGGTGGTGCGCTTTGCACCCATGACGCCGGGCGAGCCGGTGGTGATCGATGGCCGCACCCTGGAGATGATCCCGGTGAATCACGCCGTCCCGGCCGTGGGCTATTGTGTGAAGGGCGGCGACTCGGTGCTGGCCTTCAGCGGGGATACCACCACCAACGACAGCCTCTGGGATGCCCTGAACCACAAATCCCAGCTGGACATGCTCATCGTCGAATGCGCCTTCGCCAACGAGGAACGCGCCCTCAGCGACATCGCCGGCCACTATTGCCCCGAGACCCTGGCCGCGGACCTCGCCAAACTGCGGCATCATCCGCAGACCTGTATCACCCATCTCAAGTCCGGTGACGAGGACCGCATCATGGCCCAGGTCACGTCCGCCGTGCCTGATCGCGAGCTGCACCGCCTGCGCAGCGGCGACGTTTTCCAGTTATAATGCCCGCCCCGATTTCCCGACGGCCGGCCGCGTGGCGGCGGGCCGTCGTCGCCATTGTGGAACAGCATGTTTGAGAATCTCACAGATCGCCTGGCCGGAACCGTCAAGCGCCTGCGCGGGCAGGCCCGGCTCACCGAGGACAACATCAAGGAGACCCTGCGCGAGGTGCGCATGGCCCTGCTCGAGGCCGATGTCGCCCTGCCGGTGGTCAAGGCCATCATCGAGCAGGTGCGCGAGCGCGCCGTAGGGCAGGAGGTCCTCAAGAGCCTTTCGCCGGGCCAGGCCTTCGTCAAGATCGTCAACGACGAACTGGTCCACGTCATGGGCGACGCCAACGAGTCGCTGGACCTCTCCGCCCAGCCGCCGGCCGTGGTGCTGATGGCGGGCCTGCAGGGCGCGGGCAAGACCACCACCGTCGGCAAGCTGGCGCGGTTTCTCAAGGAGAGGGAGAACAAGTCGGTGATGGTGGTCTCGGCCGACGTCTACCGTCCGGCCGCCATCCGGCAGCTGGAGACCCTGGCCGGCGAGGTGGGGGTGGATTTCTTCCCCAGCGCCGCCGACCAGGACCCGCTCGCCATCGTCAACGGCGCCATCGACGCCGCGCGCAAGCAGTTCAAGGACGTGCTCATCGTCGACACCGCCGGTCGCCTGCACATCGACGACGAGATGATGGGCGAGATCCAGCGCATCCACGCCGCCATCAGGCCGGTGGAGACCCTGTTCGTGGTCGACGCCATGACTGGCCAGGACGCCGCCAACACCGCCAAGGCCTTCAACGATGCCCTGCCGCTCACCGGCGTGGTGCTCACCAAGGCGGACGGCGACGCCCGCGGCGGGGCGGCACTGTCGGTGCGCCACATCACCGGCAAGCCGATCAAGTTCATCGGCGTGGGCGAGCGCTCCACCGCGCTCGAGCCCTTCCATCCGGATCGTATCGCCTCGCGCATCCTCGGCATGGGCGACGTGCTCAGCCTGGTGGAGGAGGCGCATCGCCAGGTCGACAAGGACAAGGCCGAGAAACTCGCGAAGAAGATCCAGAAGGGCAAGGGCTTCGATCTGGAGGACCTGCGCGACCAGCTGCAGCAGATGCTCTCCATGGGTGGCATCGGCTCGCTGCTCGACAAGCTGCCGGGGGCCGGCAACGTCCCCGAGGCGGTGAAGAAGCAGGCCAACGACGGCGAGGTCCGGCGCATGATCGCTATCATCAACTCCATGACCCGGCAGGAGCGCCGCTTCCCCGATATCATCAAGGGCTCGCGCAAGCGCCGCATCGCCGGCGGTTCCGGCACCCAGGTGCAGGACGTCAACCGCCTGCTCAAGCAGTACACCCAGATGAGCAAGGCGATGAAGAAGTTCTCCAAGGGGGGCATGGGCAAGATGATGCGCATGATGAAGGGCAAGATGCCTCCGGGCATGCCCTTCTGAGGCGCGGGAAGGGGTGGCGGCGCCTGTTGCCTGATTCCCCTTCACTTTTTTGCAAAAAGCTGTACAATTCGCCGTCTATTTTCGCCGTGTTGTCGGTAGCGACCCGGCGGGTATGCGGATTTTCCGAAAAATTGCTGTACTGACAAGGTCTTAGCTAAATGATCAGCATCCGACTCTCTCGTGGCGGTGCCAAGAAGCGCCCCTTCTACCACATCGTGGTGACCGATTCCCGCAAGCGTCGGGACAGCGGCTCCATCGAGACCCTGGGTTACTACAACCCGGTGGCCCGCGGTCAGGAGGTGCGTCTGCACGTCGAAGACGATCGCATCAACTACTGGCTCGGCCAGGGTGCCCAGCCCAGCGATCGCGTGGCGGCACTGATCAAGCAGGCGAAGAAGGCCGCTGCGAACTAAGCGACCGCCCGCATGACGATGGGTGGCGCTGACTCGCGGAAGCTGCTCGTCGGGCGCATCTCGGGCGTCTTCGGCGTCCAGGGGTGGGTGAAGGTCTATTCCGACACCGATCCGCGAGACAATATCGTCCACTACCCGCGCTGGTATCTGCAGCGGAACGGGCAGTGGCAGCCGGTCGAGGTGGAAGACGGGCGTCTGCAGGGCCAGGGCGTGGTCGCCAAGCTTCGCGGCGTGGACGATCGGGATGCGGCGCTGGCGCTGCGCGATGTGCCGATTGCCATCGATCGTGACGAACTCGAGGCGCTCGAGGACGGCGAGTACTACTGGGCCGACCTGGTCGGTCTGAAGGTGATCACCCTCGACGGGGTGGAGCTGGGCCGGGTCGAGCGCCTGCTGGAGACCGGGGCCAACGATGTGCTGGTGGTGGCCGGGGAGAGGGAACGCCTCATCCCCTACATCCGCGATCAGGTGATCGACGCGATCGATCTGGAAGCCGGCGAGATCCGCGTCGACTGGGACCCGGAGTTCTAGCCATGCGCATCGACGTGGTGACGATCTTCCCGGAACTGGTCGAGGTCGTCGGCCAGGTGGGCGTGACCGGTCGCGCCGTGGAGCGCGGCCTGCTGGAACTGGCCACCTGGGACCCGCGTGACTACACGCAGGACCGACACCGTACGGTGGACGACCGCCCCTACGGCGGCGGCCCCGGCATGGTGATGAAGGTCGAGCCCCTGCGCGCCGCGATACGCGATGCGCGGGCGGCGGCGGAAGGCCCCGTCCGGGTGATCTACCTGAGCCCGCAGGGCCGGCGCCTGGATCAGGACGCGGTGTGCGCGATGGCCGAGACCGGACACCTGGTGCTGATCGCCGGGCGTTACGAGGGCATCGACGAGCGCCTGGTCGAGGCCGAGATCGACGAGGAATGGTCGATCGGCGACTATGTGCTGAGCGGCGGTGAGCTGCCGGCGATGGTGCTGATCGATGCCGTGGCGCGATTGCTGCCCGGCGCGCTGGGCGACGAGGAGTCGGCCCAGCAGGATTCATTCATGGCGGGTCTGCTCGATCACCCGCACTACACGCGCCCCGAGGCGATCGACGGGCGACGGGTACCGGCAGTATTGCTGGGTGGCAATCATGCCGAAATCGAGCGCTGGCGGCGCAAGCAGGCGCTGGGTCGTACCTGGCTGCGTCGTCCCGAGTTGCTGCAGTCGATGGAACTCGGTGACGCGGACCAGCGACTGCTGGACGAGTACATACACGAGCACGCTGACAGTTCAGAGTGACAGAATCAGGAATCTTTAGGGGTTGGTGCCATGAGCAACATCATCGAGCAGCTTGAGCAGGAACAGATGACCCGGGAAATCCCGGCCTTCGGCCCGGGTGACACCGTGGTCGTACAGGTGAAGGTGAAGGAAGGCGATCGCGAGCGTATGCAGGCCTTCGAAGGCGTCGTGATTGCCAAGCGCAACCGCGGCCTCAACTCCGCGTTCACCGTGCGCAAGATCTCCAACGGCGAGGGCGTGGAGCGCGTGTTCCAGACCTACAGCCCGGTGGTCGGTGACATCACCGTCAAGCGCCGTGGTGCGGTGCGTCGCGCCAAGCTCTACTACCTGCGCGAGCGCAGCGGCAAGTCCGCCCGCATCAAGGAAAAGATCTAGGCCGGACACCCCCCGGACAAGGTCCCGGGGGAAGGTCCTGTACCGCGGGCGCGCCGGGAGACCGGCGCGCCCGCGCTCGTTTGGGATGGCCGTCAAGCTCCCTCCGTAGCCTGCTGGTCTTGCCGCTTCCTGCCCGGCTACAATGCCGCCATGATCTCTCCCGCCTGTCTTCACGCCGTCCGCCTCGCCATCGCGGCCTTGCTGCTCTGTCTCGCCCTCAATGCGCATGCGCAGCGTGCGCCGCAGGAGATGCTGGACCTGGCCCGGGCCGGGGCGCCGGGGCTGGCCCTGTCGATGATCGATCGCCTGCAGCCCGACCGCCTGCGCCAGCAGGCCGCCTGGCTGTCCTGGGAGCGCACGCGCCTGGACCTGCTCGAGGCCAGCGAGCGCTGGCCGGAGGTGGTGGAGCGGGTGTCGGACTATCCGGCCGACTTGCCGCCGGACTTCCTCGCCTGGGCCCGCACCCGGCAGGCACTGGCCGGGCTCCGGCTCAAGCAGGGGGCGGCGGCGCGGGCCGTGCTGCGCGACCTGCTCTGGCAGGTCGCGCCCCGGCCGGAGCCCGCGGCGATCCGTTACTGGCGTCGGCTCGTCATCGAATCCTACGTGGTCGAGGGGCGTCTGCGCGACGCCCATGTCGCCCTGCGGCGCTATGCCCAGGACTACGGCGAGCCGAACGAGGAGGAGCGTATCCTCTGGGCCAGGGTCTTGCTGCGTGCCGGCGAGCCGGCCCAGGCCCGGCAGGTACTCTCGGGCGACGAGCGTCCGGAGGCCCTTGCGCTGGCACTGCTGGCAAGCCTTGGAGACAGCGGGGCGGACGCCGACGCCCTGCGCCGTCAGGCGCAGGCGGCGGCCGGCGGGCAGGGATTGCGACCGGCCGACCGGGCGCGCTACTGGCAGGTGGCGGCCCGCGCGGCGGAGCGCCAGCAGGATGAACCCCTGCGCGCCTGGTACCTGGAGCGCGCCCTGGCGCAGGATCGCCAGCTGGGGGAGCGCGATGCGGTCTTCGCCTACGACGGGGATGCCCTCTGGGACGGCTACCTGCGCATCGGCCGCGCCCTGGGCAACCAGCGTCAGCTGCTGATCGGTGACGACGCGGCTTGGCTCGCCGCGGCCGCCGCGCTGGGTGACAAGGCGGTGCTGGAACGTCGCGCACTCTTCGCCGTGGTGGCGCAGCAGGGGGGCGCGGAGCGCAGCCGCGATCAGGCCCATGCCGCACTGATCCGCTCCCTGCTGGCCGAGGAGGGCGGCGAGGAGGTGGTGGCGGCGCTCTACCTGCAGTCGGCGCGCTATGCGGACCGCAGCCGGCTGCCGGGCGATGCCCGCCAGGTACTCTCGGACTACGCCCTGGCCCGTGGCGACGTGCGCCTCGCCTCCTCGCTGATGGGCGGGGAGGTGCGGGCCCCGGCCGATGCCGATCCCTTCCAGTGGCAGCTGCGTCGCGCGCGCATACACATCCTCGGCGGTCACGAGGAGCGGGGCATCGACACGCTGTTCACGGTCCTGGCGCAGCACGCCAGCATGGACAAGGACCAGGCGGACCGTTTCATGCAGCTGCTGTTCGACCTGCAGACGGCGCAGCGCCACGAGGCGGCGATCAGCCTGTTCACGGGGCTCGCCCCCCGCATCGTCGACCCCCAGCAGCAGCGCGAGGTGCTGTTCTGGCAGGCCGATTCGCACAAGGCCCTGGGGGACTACGAACGGGCGGCCTGGCTGTATCTGCGTTCCGCCGTGCTGCACGACCCGCATGCCTTCGATCCCTGGGCACAGACCAGCCGCTTCTATGCCGCCGAGGCCCTGGCCGAGGCCGGGCATGTCGACGATGCCCGGCGCATCTACCAGCAGTTGCTGCAGGCCACCGGGGAGCCGGAGCGCCAGGTGGTGCTGCGCCAGAAACTCCAGGCCCTGCGCCTGAAGGAGTAGCGATCATGGCAGACACCGGCTACCAGGCCGTCATCGACACGCCCATCGGGCGTCTGGGCATACGCCTGCGTGATGATCGGCTCAGCGACATCGACTGGCTGGATGCCCGCACCCCCTGCCAGGCACCGACCCATGCCCTGGCGGCCGAGACAGTGGCCCAGCTTCGGTCCTACTTCACCGACCCGGGCCATTGTTTCGACCTGCCGCTCGCCCCGGCCGCCACGGCCTTCCAGGCCAGGGTGCGCGAGGCCCTGCAGGCCATTCCCGCCGGCGAGGTGCGCAGCTACGGCGAGCTCGCCCGGACGCTGGGGAGTGCCCCCCGGGCCGTCGGCGGGGCCTGCCGGCGCAATCCCGTGCCGCTGGTCGTGCCCTGTCACCGGGTGGTCGCCGTGCAGGGCCTGGGTGGCTTCAGCGGGCAGACGCGGGGCGAGCGCCTCGCCGTCAAGCAGCGGCTGCTCGATCACGAACGGGCGCGCCGGCGCTGAACATGCCCGGTTTTGACTTGCCGGGCGGGGGCTTGCAGAATCGCGCCTGCCCGAAGACCTCATTCACCTTTCGCGAATAGCCAAGATGACCGATTTCAATACCGCCCTGGATGCCTGGCTCGCGGGTGAGCGCGAGCGCGCCATCCGCCTCTGGCAGGGCCTGGCCGATGCCGGCGATGCCCGCTCGCAGTACAACCTGGGCGTGATCCTCGACACCGGTGACGGCGTGGCCCGCGACCCGGCACTGGCCCTGCATTACTACCGTCTGGCGGCGGGGCAGGGCTTTCCCGATGCGGCCTTCAACCTGGCCGTGATGCTGGAGGGCGGCGAGGCCGGCGAGGCGGACCCGAACGAGGCCGCGCACTGGTTCTGGACGGCGGCCGAGCAGGGCAACCCGCAGGCCGCCTTCAAGCTCGGGCTCATGTACGACACGGGGGAGGGGTTGCCCCAGGACAACGAGCAGGCGGCCCGCTGGTACCATCGTGCCGCCGAGGCCGGACACGCCGAGGCGGCGAACAACCTGGCGCGCTGTTTCGCCCTGGGCAACGGCGTGGAACGCAGCGATATCGAGGCCTACAAGTGGTACAACATCGCCGCCGAGCTGGGGCTGGTGAATGCGGTGCGCTATCGCGAGCGGGTGGCGAAGGAACTGCAGCCCGAGGAGCGGCTGCGTGCCGGGGAGTACTCACAGGCCTGGCTGAAGAGGTTCCGTTCGCGCCAGTCCTGAGTCACTGCGGGCAGGATCAGACGACGGCGTCGAGCAGGGGATCGGGTCTGGCCGCCAGGCTGCTCAGCCCGCCGCCCATGGCGCCGATGCGCTGGGCGAGGTCACCACGGGAGGGCGTGGCCCCGGTCATGTCCCCGTCGGCCCGTTCCTCGGCCTGCTGCCGTGCGATCTCCACCCGGGCCTGGGCGGCCATTTGCCGGGCCTGGGCCGCGACGCTCAGGTCCTGCGCGGAGGGCTGTGCCGGGGCGAGGGCCGCGCGCTGCACGGTCTCCGCCTTTTCCAGGGATGCCCGCGGGTCGCCCGGCACCGGGGCGGTGTCGATGGAGACCTCCCCGCCCACCGCATACATGCGCCCGTCGGGCCCGCGCTGGTAGTCGTAACGCGCCCCGCCGCGGGCGTGGGGGCCGGCGGCCGCCAGGTGTGCCCGCTCGTGATTGCGGACCTCCTGGTCGCGGGCGCGCAGGTATTGCAGCTGCTGCTGTTCCCGGCTGTTGTCGCGGGCCTCGCCCTGGCGGGCGGCGGCATTCTGCTCGGTATCCTCCACCGGCCGCGCACTGGCCACGGGGGCGGCCACGCCGCCACCGCCCACCCGCGGACCGGCGTAGCGCTTCGCAGGCGTGGTATGCAGCGAGGGGGGGAAGCTGGGGCCGTCGAGCATCAGGAGACCTCCGGCGTGCGACGGGTCAGGCCCTGACGTCCAGCAGGCTGCCGAGCAGGCGGTCCTCGGCGGCCAGCACCTTGACCGAGGCCTCGACCTGTCGGGCGTTTGCACGGCTTTCCACCAGCGGGGCGGCCACGTCGCGGGTGCCGGCCGGCGGCGTGCCGTTCAGGCGCTCGGCACTGGCGATCTCGGCGGCGTTCTCGCGCAGCCCGTTCATGCCGCGCTGGATACCCAGCAGGGCGTTACCGGCGACCGGTGAGATCGTGGCCATGTGGAACCTCCGTACACACAGTAATGCCCCGATTCTAGCCGATCAGGGCGGGCTTTGCAGGCATCAGGCTTCCAGCAGGGCGAGGACCCGCCCACGGGCCCCCGTCTGCTCCTGCAGCCATTCCCGGCCCCGTGCACCCAGGGCGGCGGCCTCGGGGTCGTCGAACAGGGCCATGGCCTGGGCCGCGAGGCCGTCCACGTCCTCGCCGCCGGCCACCACGCCGGCGGCCAGCGCCGCCGCCACCAGCGGGTCGCGCCGGTTGGGGCCGACCAGTACCGGGCGGCTGGCCTGCAGGGCGATGGCCAGGTCCGGGGCGGCCGTGGCCTCCGGCGAGAGGGTGCCGCCGGCCACCAGCAGGTCCGGGCAGACATAGAGGGGCTGGCGCACCTCGGCGCTCTCGATGAAGTACACCCGGTTCTTGCGTGGCACGAAGGAGGTGTAGAGCCGCGAGTGGCGGATGGTGGGCATGCTGTACTTGATCGCGTCGTGATAGATCCGCTCGTGCTGGTCGGGATCGGCCAGCGAGAACAGCATGATGGCGGTCTTCTTGCGCAGGATCTCGAACAGCATGCCGTAGGCGCTGGTCACCTCGGCGGCGTCGGCCAGGGCCACGTAGAACACGGGGTGCTGACGCTCGCGGTATTCCTTGAAGCGCTCGCACAGCGCCGGGTCGAAGTCGGGCTGCGGCAGGGCCTCGAGGCCGGGCAGGGGGTCGCCGGTGGCCAGGGCACCGGGAAGGGCCGTGGCCTCGGCCGCACTGGCCGCGGTGATCACGCGGCAGCCGGTATCGGCCGCCTGGGCATCCCGGGCATTGAGCCAGAGCTTGTCGCCGACGGCCGCGCGCACCAGGTCGAAGCGTCCCCGGGCCTCGCCGAGCACGATCAGGCGGGCCGGGCGCAGCTTCTTCAGACGCTTGCGGTCGGCCCCGTGGTCCTCCGGCAGGTCGACGGCGGCGAAGCGGCCACGGTACGCGCCCGGCCCCAGGTTGCCCACCCCGATTTTGCCGAGGCGCTCGGCCAGGGCGGCCAGGAAGCCGTCGGCACGGTGCAGGGTGTCGGTGTCGGCGATCACGAGTGTCGCGCCGACCAGCTCGCGCGGGATGCGTCCGGCGGTCAGGAAGTCGGTCAATGCCATGCGTCTGGGGTCTCCTCGTTGCGCGGGCGGATTATACCCGGCGTGGACGGTGAGCCAAACCTGATGCCGGGCGGGATGGTATGATCTGGCCACCTGTAAATGGATGCTGTGGAGTGAACGAGATGAAAGGCACGCTGATGGCGCTCGGGCTGATGCTGCTGCTCGCCGCCTGCGACGACCCGCGCCAGCTGGCGACGCAGGACCTGCCCTGGGTGGTGGAGTCCCTGGCCGACGGGGGCTCGCGCGTGTTCGGTGTGACCCTGGGCGAGTCGGACCTGCGCACGGTGGCCCAGACCTTTCGCGCCCTGCCGGAGATCGCCCTGTTTCGCGAGGCCGACGGGGGGCTGTATCTCGAGGCCTATTTCGGCCGCATCACGCTGGGCGTGCTGGAGGCCCGCGTGATCGCGCGGCTGGCGGCTGACGAGACGCAACTCGCGGCCATGGCCGAGCGCGCGCCGAGCAGCGAGCCCATGCCCAGCGGGGCGCGCAAGCTCGGTCTCACCGAGGATGACATCCGTTCGGTGTACGACCTGCCGGTGAGGGCGCTGACCTATATCCCCACGGCCCAGTACGATGCCGATATCGTGGAAGGCCGCTTCGGCCCGCCGGCCGAGACTCTGCGCCTGAACGCCACGCAGACCTACTGGCTGTACCCCGACAAGGGGCTGGCGCTGCTGCTGGGCGAGGAGGAGCGCGAGGTGCTGGAATACGTCCCGCCGCGCGACTTCCCCGCGCTGCGCGAGCGCCTGCAGCAGACGATCGCACGGGATGCCGCGGCATGACGCAGCCCTTCTGGCAGACCCGGACGCTGGCCGAGATGACGCGTGAGGAATGGGAGTCGCTCTGCGACGGCTGCGCGCGCTGCTGTCTGCACAAGCTGCAGGACAGCGGCTCGGACGACGCCCACGTCTACTACACCGACATCGCCTGTCGCCTGCTGGATGCCGGCAGTTGCCGCTGCACCGACTACGAACACCGGCTGGACCGCGTGGACGACTGCATCGACCTGTCGCAGGAGGACTTCGCGCAGTTCCACTGGCTGCCATCGACCTGTGCCTACCGGCGACTGGCCGAGGGAGGGGAACTGCCGGTCTGGCATCCGCTGCTCACCGGTGATCCCGCGTCCGTGCATGCCGCCGGGCAGTCGGTGCGCGGGCGCGTCGTCTGCGAGAGTGCGGTGGCGGACGAGGACTACGAGGACCACATCGTGGCCTGGGCCGAATGACCTGTAGCCGAATGACCCAGAGCATGAAACCGACCCGGGGCAGCGCATGAACCGGCCGGACGCGTCCCCCTTCGCCCCGCTGGCCACGGCGCCCGAATCGGTGGCCATCGTCGGTGCCGGCATGGCGGGGCTGGCCTGCGCCACCTCGCTGGTCCTCGACATCCCCGAGGTGCGAGTCTTCGAGCGTGGGCTGCATGCCGGCGGGCGCATGGCCAGCTACCGTGCCCGGGGCTACGAATTCGACGCCGGCACCCAGTACTTCACGGCCCACGACGAGCAGTTCTGCGAGGCCCTGGAGGGCTGGCTGCTGGAGGGCGTGGTGCAGCCCTGGCAGGGCTGGGTGGTGGAGGTGGATCGCGGCAACTTCATGAGCCGCGACACCATGCCCCGCTACGTGGGGACGCCCAACATGGGGGCGCTGGCGCGCCACCTGGGCGAGCTCTGCGAGGTGCGGGTGGGGACCGAGGTGATGCGCCTGGTGCCCGAGGGCGAGGGCCTGCGCCTGATCGACCGCCTGGGGGAGGACCTGGGTCGTTACGACCTGGTCGTGCTGGCCCTGCCGCCGGCAGCGGCACTGCGTCTGGTCGAGCCGCTCAGCCCGGATCTGGCGGGCCGGCTCGCCGGCGTGCAGATGACGCCCGGCTGGACCGTGCTGCTGGGCTTCGACGAGCCGCTGGATCTGCCGTACGATGCGGCCTACGTCGCGCGCTCGCCGCTCAACTGGGTCGCCCGCAACAGCAGCAAGCCGCGCCGCGCCGAGCGCGAGGCCTGGGTACTGCATGCCACACCCGAGTGGACGGAGACGCGTCAGGACATGGCGCCGGAGGACGTCATCCAGGCGCTGCTCAAGGCCTTCGCCGAGGCCACCGGTCAGCGCCTGCCCAAGCCGCGCGTACGCGCCGCCCGCTTCTGGCGCGAGGCGATGCCGCTGGGCGGGCAGGACACGCCCTTTCTGTTCGACGCCGGCGCGCGCGTCGGCCTGTGTGGCGACTGGTGCGTCTCGCCGCGGCTGGAGGGGGCCTTCCGCTCCGGCTGGTCGCTGGCCAACTTCGTGCTGGATGGCTGCGGCTGATGGCCGGACGCGAGCCCCTGACGGAACTGCGCCTGGACAAGTGGCTCTGGGCGGCGCGCTTCTTCAAGACACGCGCGGCCGCCACCGCGGCCATCGGTGGCGGCAAGGTCCATGTCAACGGCCAGCGCGTGAAGCCGGCCCGCACCGTGCGGCCGGGTGACCGGCTGGAGATCCTGCGCGGCGAGGAGCGCTACGAGGTCGTGGTGGCGGCCCTGAACGATCAGCGGCGTCCCGCCACCGAGGCCGCCGGCCTCTACGAGGAGACGCCCGAGAGCCTGGCGAAGCGGGAGGCACTGGCGGAGACCCGCCGGCTGGACCGCCTCGCGCGGGTCGAGACCGGCGGTCGGCCGAACAAGCGCGACCGCCGCCGCCTGCGCGATGCGCTGGGCAAGCAACGAGGATGATCACGACGTGAGTACCACACCGGGAACCAACTGCAAGTCGTTGAAAGACTTGATACGATACCTGCTTCGTTACCCTTTCCGACTGGCCGGGTCCGTGTCGAAGAACAAATACAATGCCGCCGGGCCCCGCGTCTACGCCCGGTCCGAGCACCCCATCTCCCGGGCCAACATCAGCCAGAATGCGCTCAAGGTCCTGTACCGTCTGCACGAGGCCGGTTACCAGGCCTTCCTCGTCGGCGGTGGCGTGCGCGACCTGCTGCTGGGGCGCGAACCCAAGGACTTCGACATCGCCACCGACGCGCGCCCCGAACAGGTGCGCGAGCTGTTTCGCAACTGTCGCCTGATCGGCCGGCGCTTCCGCCTGGCCCATGTGCACTTCGGTCGCGAGATCATCGAGGTGGCGACCTTCCGTGCCCCGCACGAGGACGAGGACGAGGCGAGTGTCGCCGCCGTCACCAGCGACGACGGGCGCATCCTGCGCGACAACGTCTACGGCACGCTGGAACAGGATGCCTGGCGCCGCGACTTCACCGTCAACGCCCTGTACTACAACATCGCCGACTTCTCGGTGGTCGACTACGTCGGCGGCATGAAGGACCTCGAGGCGGGCCGGTTGCGCCTGATCGGCGATCCCGACACCCGCTTCCGCGAGGACCCGGTGCGCATGCTGCGCGCCGTGCGTTTCGCCGCCAAGCTCGGCTTTCGCATCGACCCGGCGGTCGAGGCCGGCATGCACGAGTTTGCCGACCTGCTGGCCGAGATCAGCCCCGCGCGGCTGTTCGACGAGGTGCTCAAGCTGTTTCATGGCGGCAGTGCCGTGCAGACCTTCGAGATGCTGCGCCACTACGGCCTGTTCGCGCACCTCTTCCCGCTCACGGAGGAGGCCCTGGCCCACGAGGAGGAAGGCTTCCCCGTCACCTTCGTGCTGAACGCCCTGGCCAACACCGATGCCCGCATCAACGAGGACAGGCCGGTGACGCCGGCCTTCCTCTTCGCCGCCCTGCTGTGGGAGCCCCTGCGCCACGAGGCCGATGCCATCATGGCCGAGGACGGCGTGCCGGAGATCCCGGCACTGCAGCAGGCGGCGCACAACATCATGAGCCTGCAGCAGCGGGCCACCTCCATCCCCAAGCGCTTCGGCATTCCCATGCGCGAGATCTGGACCCTGCAGCCGCGCTTCCGCCACAAGTCGCGTGGACGGGCCCTGCGTCTGGTCGCCCACCCGCGCTTTCGCGCCGCCTACGACTTTCTCTGCCTGCGCAGCCGCTCGGGCGAGCTGCCGCCGGGCGATTGCCAGTGGTGGACCGAGTTCCAGGAGACCGACGCTGCCGGCCAGCAGAAGCTGCTGGCCGGTGCCGGCAACGAGGGCAAGGGCAGCGGCAAGCCCAGGCGCCGTCGCCGCCGTCGTCCGCCGAAGAAGGGGGGTGGCGGTGACTGAGTTGATGCAGGGCACGACCGCCTACATCGGCCTGGGCAGCAACCTCGACGATCCGGCCGCCCAGGTGTCCCGGGCGCTGGAGGAGCTCGGCGGGATCGAGGGGGTGACGCTCACCGCGGCCTCCCGGCTCTACCACAATCCGCCCATGGGCCCACAGGATCAGCCCGATTACGTCAATGCCGTGGCCTGTCTGCAGACGCGGCTGCCGGCCGAGGGCCTGCTGGAGGCGCTGCTCGCCATCGAGCAGGCGCATGGTCGCGTGCGCGGGGGTCAACACTGGGGGCCGCGCACCCTGGACCTGGACCTGCTCCTCTACGGCGATGCCGTGATCGAGAGCAAGCGGCTCACCGTGCCGCATCCCGGCCTGGCCGAGCGCGCCTTCGTGCTCTATCCCCTGCAGGAGGTCGCGCCGGATCTCGTCATTCCGCGTCTCGGCGCCCTGGCCGCGCTGTGCGCTCGCTGCCCACGGGACGGCCTGCGGGTGCTGGAGGCGGCGGACGCCGGGGAGTCGGAGGCATGAGCGGCGACCTGCCCGGCTATATCGTCATCGAGGGGCCGATCGGCGTCGGCAAGACCAGCCTGGCGCGGCGGCTCTCGG
>JAJLKJ010000013.1:0-12106 GCA_033839185.1 Gammaproteobacteria bacterium | reverse complement strand
CACACCGCCCAGGCCAGCGACGAGCTGGCGCGGCTGGCGGCGGACCTGCAGCACCGCGTGGGCCAGTTCCGGGTCTAGGGCCGGGAACCGACTGCTCCCGACGGCCGGCGCGCCAGGCGTGCCGGCCGTCGCCTTTTTCAGGCGACGGTTTCCCGTCGCTTTTCCCCGCCGCTGCCCCGCGGCCCGAGTCAAATCCTCGTCGTCGACGCCGGCGCATATTCATAAGTCACTGTTTCCAATCAGTATTCATGGCCGTTTTTTCTGTGGCACAGGACTTGCTTCACACCCTGCAGCATTCACAGGGGACCGGTCATGGCTGAAGAAAACGACACCAATATCGCGGAAAACGCCGAGGGCAAGCCGAAGAAGAAGCGGCTGCTCGTCGTCGGCCTGATCGTGCTGTTGCTCGCGGGAGCGGGCGGCGGGGCGGCCCTGTTCCTGGCGGGGGGCGGCGAAACGGGCGACGAGGCGGCCGAACCGGCCGTGGCGCAGGATGCCCCGCCCCAGTACTTCGCCATCGAGCCCGCCCTGGTGGTGAACTTCGAGCAGGCCTCGCGGGTGCGCTACCTGCAGGTGAAGCTCGAGGTGATGGCGCGCGACAAGGCCGCCCTGGATGCCGTGCAGCAGCACATGCCGGTGATCCGCAACAACCTCAACCTGCTGTTCAGCCAGCAGGACCCCGCGGTGCTCGCCACGCGCGAGGGCAAGGAGACCCTGCAGCAGCAGGCCGTGGCCGAGATCCAGCAGGTGCTGGCGGCGCAGGGCGCGACGGCCACCGTCGAGCAGGTCTACTTCACCAGCTTCGTGATGCAGTAAGGGCGGGTTCATGGCCACCAACGACATCCTCTCCCAGGACGAGATCGACGCGCTGCTCCACGGCGTGGAGGACGGCGACGTCTCCACCAAGGACGACCTGCCGCCCGGCGAGGCGCGCCAGTACGACTTCACCAGTCAGGAGCGCATCGTGCGCGGGCGCATGCCCACGCTGGAGATGATCAACGAGCGCTTTGCCCGCCACTTCCGCATCAGCCTGTTCAACATGCTGCGCCGCTCGGCGGAGATCGCCGTGGTCGGCATCCGCATGGTGAAGTTCTCGGAATATGTCCACAGCCTCTACGTGCCCACCAGCCTGAACCTGGTGCGCATCCGCCCGCTGCGCGGCACCTCGCTGTTCGTGATCGATCCCAAGCTGGTGTTCGTGCTGGTGGACAACTTCTTCGGCGGCGAGGGGCGCTACTACACCAAGATCGAGGGGCGCGAGTTCACGCCCACCGAGACGCGCGTCATCCAGATGATGCTCAACGCCGTGTTCACCGACCTGAAGGAGGCCTGGGCGCCGGTGATGAAGCTGGATTTCGAGTTCCAGAACGCCGAGGTGAATCCGCAGTTCGCCAACATCGTCAGCCCCACCGAGGTGGTGGTGGTCTCCACCTTCGACGTGGAGCTCGACGGCGGCGGCGGCCAGCTGCACGTGACCATGCCCTATTCGATGATCGAGCCCATCCGCGAACACCTCGACATGGGGCTGCAGAGCGACCGTTCCGACATCGACCAGCGCTGGATCCGCGCCCTGCAGGAAGAGATCAAGAGCGCGCCGGTGGACCTTTCCGCGACGCTGACGGAGACCGAACTGAGCGTGGGCGAGGTGATGGCGCTGAAGGCCGGCGACATCATTCCCGTGGAGCTGCCGGAGACCGTGCTCGTGCGCAGCCGCGGCGTGCCCGTGTTCCGCGGCCATTTCGGCGTCTCCGACGGGTTGAACGCCGTGAAGATCACGGAATTCATGAAACACAAGATCGACGACTGATCGGGTAAAGGCAGGAGATGACCATGAGTCAGGACAACGAAAACGGCAGCACCGACGCGGCCGACGACTGGGCCGCGGCCCTGGCCGAGCAGGCCGACGCCGGCGACAAGGGCCAGGACGTGCAGCGCGCGGAATTCAATCCGCTGCGGGACGAGACGGGTGGCGCCAGGGGCGGGGAGAACCTCGACATGGTGCTGGAGATTCCGGTGACCATCTCGCTGGAGGTGGGCAGTACCCAGATCCCCATCCGCAACCTGCTGCAGCTCAACCAGGGCTCGGTGGTGGAACTCGACCGCCTGGCGGGCGAACCGCTGGACGTGAGGGTGAACGGCACCCTCATCGCCCATGGCGAGGTGGTGGTGGTGAACGAGAAGTTCGGCATCCGTCTCACCGACATCATCAGCCCCGCCGAGCGCGTGAAGAAGCTGCGTTGATGAAGCGGGTCGGTCACATGATGCGTCGCCTCCCGCTCGCCGTGTTCGCGGCGGGCTGCAGCCTGTCCGCCCTGGCGGAGACCGCCGCCGAGGCGGAACCCGCGGCGGCGGCCGGCCGTCAGGCGGCGGGATTCGCCGCCAGCAGCGGCTCGGGCGCCGGCTATCTCGCCCAGCTCGTGGTCGGGCTGATGGTGGTGGTGGCAGGCATCCTGGTGCTGGCCTGGTTCCTGCGCCGCATGAACCTGGTCAACAGCGGCGCGGGCGGTGCCCTGCGCGTGCTGGGCGGGGTGTCGGTGGGTCAGCGCGAGCGCGTGGTGCTCCTGCAGGTGGGCGGGCAGCAGATGCTGGTGGGCGTGGCCCCGGGCAGCGTGCGCCTGATCCGTGAACTCGACGAGCCGGTGGCCCTGGACAGGGGGCGCGAGCGCGATGCCGGCGGCGGTTTCTCGCGCCAGCTCGCCGCCGCCCTGGCCGGCCGCAAGACGGGGGGCGATGCGTGATGCGCCGCTGCCTGCGTCTCCTGTTCCTGCTGCTGCCGGTGCTGGCCGTCTCGCCGGCCCTGGCCGCGCCGGACTTCCCGATCCTGAACGTGGAGCCGGGCGCGGACGGTGGTCAGGAGTACTCGATCACCCTGCAGGTGCTGTTCCTGATGACCCTGCTGAGCCTGCTGCCGGCGGCGCTCATCATGACCACCTCCTTCACCCGCATCATCATCGTGCTGGCCATCCTGCGCCAGGGGCTGGGCACGGCGCAGACGCCGTCCAACCAGATCCTGGTCGGCCTGGCGCTGTTCCTGACCCTGTTCATCATGTCGCCGGTGTTCAGCCAGGCCTATACCGACGGCATCAAGCCCTATTTCGACGAGACCATCGGCGCCGAGCAGGCCATGGAGCGCACGGCCGCGCCGTTCCGCACGTTCATGCTGGAGCAGACGCGCGAGCCCGACATCGCCCTGTTCGCCGGCATCTCCGGCCGCGACGGCTTCGCCTCGCCGGAGGAGGTGCCCTTCACCATTCTGCTGCCGGCCTTCGTCACCAGCGAGCTGAAGACGGCCTTCCAGATCGGTTTCCTGATCCTGATCCCGTTTCTCATCATCGACCTGGTGGTGGCGAGCGTGCTCATGTCCATGGGTATGGTGATGCTCTCGCCGCTGATCATCTCGCTGCCCTTCAAGCTGATGCTGTTCGTGCTGGTCGACGGCTGGTCGCTGATCATGGGCACGCTGGCCGCCAGCTTCTTCGCCACCTGACCGCCGAGGATCGCGCATGACTCCGGATACCGTCATCGACATCGCCCAGGAGGCGCTCTACGTCACGGCGCTGCTGGCAGCCCCCATGCTGCTCACCGCGCTGGGCGTGGGTCTTTTGATCGGCATGGTGCAGGCCGCCACACAGATCCAGGAAATGACCCTGAGCTTCATCCCCAAGCTCATCGGCGTGGCCGTGGCCCTGATCGTGGCGGGGCACTGGATGATGAACCTCGTCATCAATTTCACGGAAGAGCTCTACTACAACATCCCGAATCTCATCGGCTGATCCCATGACGGTCACCGCCCCCGAACTCATCGCGCTGGTCAGCGGCTTCTTCTGGCCCTTCATCCGCATCGGCGCCATGTTCGTGGCCGCGCCGCTGCTGGGTGCGCAGACCATGCCGCTGCGCGTACGCATCGCCGCCTCGCTGGCGCTCACGGCCGTGGTCGCGCCCATGATCGAGGTGCCGGCGGGGGTCGAACCCTTCAGCCTGCTGGGCCTGCTCACCACCTTCCAGCAGGTGCTGATCGGCGCGGCCATGGGCTTCACGCTGCAGCTCGTGTTCAGCGCCATGACCCAGGCCGGCGAGGCCATCGCCATGAGCATGGGCCTGGGCTTCGCCTCGATGATGGACCCGCAGAACGGGGTGCAGGTGCCGGTGGTGTCGCAGTACTACGTGGTGGTCTCCACCCTGATCTTCCTCGCGCTCAACGGCCACCTGGTGCTGATCGAGGTGGTGTACCGCAGCTTCGATACCCTGCCGGTGGCCGCCGCCGGCCTGGACCGCGACGCCTTCTGGCTGCTGGTGCAGTGGGGCAGCGAGATGTTTGCCGGGGCGGTACTGGTGGCCCTGCCGGCCGTGGCGGCGCTCATGCTGGTGAACATCGCCTTTGGCGTGATCACGCGCGCCGCGCCGCAGCTCAACATCTTCGCCGTGGGCTTCCCCATGACCCTGCTGATCGGCTTCATCATGATGCTGCTGAGCCTGCCGAGCCTGCTGCCGCAGGTGACTGACCTGCTGCTCAGCGCCTTCGGCCTGATGGAGCGAATGACCGCGGGAGGCGCGCCGTAATGGCCGAGAACGAAAGCGCCCAGGAAAAGACCGAAGAGGCCACCCCCAAACGCCTGCGCGACGCGCGTGAGAAGGGGCAGGTGCCGCGCTCGCGCGAGCTCAACACCATGGTCTTGCTGGTGGCCTCGGCCGGCACGCTGCTGGCCTTCGGCCCGATGATGGGGGAGAGCCTGCTGGCCCTGCTGGAAGGCGGTTTCACCTTCGATCGCGCCGATGTCTTCGATACCGGCGCCATGGCGCGCCGCTTCATCGAGGGGATGGGGCAGGGCTTTTATCTCAGCGCGCCGCTGCTGGTGGTGGCCTTTGCCGTGGCGCTGATCGCGCCCATCTCCATCGGCGGCTGGTCGTTCAGCACCGAGGCCCTGGCGCCCAAGCTGGAGAAGCTGGACCCGATCAAGGGCCTGAAGCGCGTGTTCGGCTGGCAGGGGCTGATGGAGCTGGTGAAGGCCCTGGCGAAGTTCGTGGTGGTGACCGTGGTGGCTGGCCTGCTGCTCTGGGGCATGGCCGGCGAGCTGCTCACCCTGGGCAACGAGCCGGTGGCGCAGGGCCTGGCCCATGCCTCGCGCATGGTGGGCTGGGCGTTTCTGTCCATGAGCGCGGTGATGATCCTGATCGCCGCCATCGACGTGCCCTTCCAGCTGTGGAACCACGCCCACCAGCTGCGCATGACGCGCCAGGAGATCAAGGACGAGTTCAAGGAGACCGAGGGCCGTCCCGAGGTGAAGGGCCGCATCCGTCAGCTGCAGCGCGAGATGGCGCAGCGCCGCATGATGGAGCAGGTGCCGAAGGCCGACGTGATCGTCACCAACCCGACGCACTTCGCCGTGGCCCTCAAGTACGGCCGGCGCATGAACGCCCCGCGGGTGGTGGCCAAGGGGGCCGACCTGGTGGCGAGGAACATCCGCGAGGTGGCGGCCGAGCACGGCGTGCCGCTGTTCGAGGCACCGCCGCTGGCACGCGCGCTCTACTACAGCACCGACATCGACCAGGAGATCCCGGGCGGGCTGTACGTCGCCGTGGCCCAGGTGCTGGCCTACGTGTACCAGCTGAAGAACGTTACCCGCGGCGGCCCGCAGCCGGAACCGCCGCGCGATCTGCAGGTGCCGGACGAATTCCGGCAGGACTAAAGGTGAACTGACGACATGGCAACCACCACCGCCAATCCGACCTGGCTGGACCGCGTGCAGCTGATCACGCGCAGCGGCCTGGGCACGCCCATCATCCTCGCCGCCATGCTGGCGATGCTCGTGCTGCCGCTGCCGCCGCTGATGCTGGACGTGCTCTTCACCTTCAACATCGCCCTGGGGATGGTGGTGCTGCTGGTGACGGTGTACACGCGCCGGCCGCTGGAGTTCGCCGTCTTCCCCACCGTGCTGCTCATCGCCACCCTGCTGCGCCTGGCGCTGAACGTGGCCTCCACCCGCGTGGTGCTGCTGGAGGGGCATACCGGCACCGATGCCGCGGGTCAGGTGATCCAGGCCTTCGGCGAGTTCGTGGTGGGCGGCAACTACGCCGTCGGTCTGGTGGTGTTCGCCATCCTCGTCATCATCAACTTCGTGGTGGTGACCAAGGGCGCCGGTCGCGTGTCGGAAGTGACGGCCCGCTTCACCCTGGATGCCATGCCGGGCAAGCAGATGGCCATCGATGCCGACCTCAACGCCGGGCTCATCACCCAGGACGAGGCCCGCCAGCGCCGCGAGGAGATCAGCCAGGAATCCGATTTCTACGGGGCCATGGACGGTGCCAGCAAGTTCGTGCGCGGGGATGCCATCGCCGGGATTCTCATCCTGTTCATCAACATCATCGGCGGCCTCACCATCGGCCTGGCCCAGCACGACATGAGCCTGGCCGACGCGGCCCACAACTACACCCTGCTGACCATCGGCGACGGCCTGGTGGCGCAGATCCCCTCGCTGGTGCTCTCCACGGCCACGGCCATCATCGTCACCCGCGTCTCGGCCGCGCGCGACATGGGCCAGCAGGTGGTGGGCCAGGTGTTCGGCAACCCGCGGGCCATGGCGGTGACCGCCGGCGTGATCGGCGTGCTGGGTCTGGTGCCGGGCATGCCCAACACCGTGTTCATCGTGCTGGCGGCCCTGTTCGGTGCGGCGGCCTGGATGAGCTGGCAGCGCGAGCGCGCCGAGGCGGTGGCCGAGGCCCAGCCGGCGACGCCGGCGGCGGCACCCGAGGCCCCGGAGATGAAGGAACTGTCCTGGGACGACGTCGGTCCGGTGGACATCGTCGGCCTGGAGGTGGGCTACCGCCTGATCCCGCTGGTGGACAAGGACCAGGGCGGGCAGCTGATGGCAAGGATCAAGGGCGTGCGGCGCAAGCTCTCCTCCGAGCTCGGCTTCCTCATCCAGCCGGTGCACATCCGCGACAACCTGGACCTGTCGCCCAACGCCTACCGAATCACCCTGATGGGCGTGCCGGTGGCCGAGGCCGAGGTGCATCCGGACCGCGAGCTCGCCATCAACCCGGGCAAGGTCTACGGCAAGCTGCAGGGCATCAATACCACGGACCCGTCCTTCGGCCTGGAGGCCGTGTGGATCGATCCGGGCCAGCGCGAGCACGCGCAGGGCCTGGGCTACACGGTGGTGGACGCGAGCACGGTGGTGGCCACGCACATGAGCCAGATCCTGCAGACCCATGCCCACGAGCTGCTGGGACACGAGGAGGTGCAGCAGCTGCTGGACATGCTGGCGAAGAACGCCCCCAACCTGGTGGAGAACCTGGTGCCGAAGTCGCTGCCGGTGGGCACGGTGCTGAAGGTGCTGCAGAACCTGCTGGAGGAGGGGATCCCGATCCGCGACATGCGCAGCATCGCCGAAACCTTGGCGGAACACGCGCCGAGGAGTCAAGACCCCGACGCCCTGACCCAGCAGGTGCGCGTGACGCTGTCGCGCTCGATCGTGCAGAACATCGCCGGAACCGCATCAGAGCTGCCTCTGATCACCCTCGACCCCTCGTTGGAACAGTTATTGCAAAGAAGCCTGCAGGGGGCGTCCGCCGGTGGCGGACTGGGTATCGAACCGGGCCTGGCCGAACGGCTGCAGCGCTCGGTCACCGAGACCGCCCAGCGCCTGGAGGCCGAAGGACAGCCGGCCATCCTGGTGGTTCCGCCGGACCTGCGGCCCTGGCTCTCGCGCTGGCTGCGCAGCGCCACCGGCGCCCTGAACGTGCTGTCCTACAGCGAGATTCCGGACAACCGCCGCATTCGCGTGATCGCGACCCTGGGCGGCAACGACAAGTAACGGCGACCGGTGCGACCGGCGGCGCAAGAGGATAGGGCATGAAGATCAAGCGATTCTTCGCACAGGACATGCGGCAGGCCATCCGGCTGGTGCGCGAGGAGCACGGCCCGGATGCGGTGATCCTGTCCACGCGGCGTGCCGAAGGGGGCATCGAGATCATCTCAGCCATCGACTTCGACCAGGACACGGTGCATGCCATGGCGGGCGTGGCCCCCGAGCCGGCGCCGGCGCCATGGGAGTTCAGCCTGGACGAGGAGGACGACCGGCTGCCGGCGATGGCGGGTGCGCGCGCGGACGAGGCGCCCACCAGCCTGGCCGAGCTCACCGCCCGGCGCGAGGCCGCCCCGGCCCGTCTTGAGGCGCCCGCAAGGCCCGAAAAGGAAGTGGTCTGGTCGCAGGACCCGGCCATCGTCGCCATGCGCCAGGAACTCGAATCCATGCGCGGTCTGCTGCAGGACCAGCTCTCGCAGCTGGCCTGGGGCGACTACGCCCGCAAGCACCCGCTCAAGGCCCAGCTGCTGCGCCGCCTGAGCCGCCTGGGGCTGGCCACGCCGCTGGCGCGCGAGGTGGCCGAGGGGCTGGCCGGCGTGACCGATCCCGACGAGGCCTGGCGGCTCGCCCTGGCGCAGCTGGTGCGCCGGACCCCGGTCACCGACGACACCCTGCTGGCGCACGGCGGCGTGGTGGCCCTGGTCGGTCCCACCGGCGTGGGCAAGACCACCACCATCGCCAAGCTGGCCGCCCGCTTCGTGCAGCGCCACGGCCGCGGCCACGTGGCCCTGGTGAGCACCGACAGCTACCGCATCGGCGCGCAGAAGCAGCTCATGACCTTCGGCCAGATCCTCGGCGTGGAGACGCATAACGTAAACTCCCCCGAGGAGCTCGACGGCGTGCTGCGCCGGCTGGCCGGCAAGAAACTGGTGCTGATCGACACCGCCGGCATGAGCCAGCGCGACGTGCGCCTGGCCCAGCAGTTCGGCTCCATCGCGGCCAACCCGCTGATCCGCACCTATCTCGTCATGTCCGCCAACACCGAGCGGGCGGTGATGGAGGAGACGGTGGCGGCCTTCCGCCAGGTGCGCATCGACGGCATGGTCATCACCAAGATCGACGAGGCGGTGACCCTGGGCGCCTCGCTGTCGGTGGCCATCGGCAACGGCCTGCCCATCGCCTATGTGAGCGACGGCCAGCGCGTGCCCGAGGACCTGCATCCGGCGCGCGCCGACCGCCTGGTCAAGCGTGCGGTGCACCTGACCCAGGTGCACCGCAAGGCCGAGGCGCTGCGCGCCGGCCGCGATGCGGCCCCGAACCTGGACAAGAACACGAGCAAGCACACGAACAACCGGAGGAACGGCGCCCATGCCCGTATCTGAGACCACGGCCCCCGGCGACCAGGCCGCAGGGCTGCGCCGCATGGTGGCCCCCAGGCCCGTCCGCGTGATCGCCGTCGCCAGCGGCAAGGGCGGGGTGGGCAAGACCAACGTCTCGGTGAACCTCGCCGTGGCCATGGCCGCCAGCGGGCAGCAGGTCATGCTCATGGACGCCGACCTGGCCATGGCCAACGTCGACGTGCTGCTGGGCCTGCGCCCGGAGGGCAACCTCTCGCACGTCATCGACGGCAAGCTCACCCTGGAGGAGGTGCTGGTCGAGGGCCCCGAAGGGCTGCTGATCGTGCCGGCCTCCTCGGGCGTCTCGCGCCTGGCCCAGCTCACGCCGGCCGAGCACGCGGGGCTGATCCGCGCCTTCAGCGAGCTCAGCGTGCCGCTGGACACCCTCGTCATCGACACCGCCGCGGGCGTCTCCGACAGCGTGGTGAGCTTCACCCACGCCGCCCAGGAGGTGATCGTGGTGGTCTGCGACGAGCCGGCCTCCATCACGGACGCCTATGCCCTGATCAAGGTGCTGAGCCGCGAGCATGGCGTGAACCGCTTCCAGATCCTGGCCAACATGGCGGCCTCGGACGACGAGGGGCGCAACCTTTATCGCAAGATCGCGACCGTTTGCGACCGTTATCTGGATGTAACCTTGCATTTTCTCGGCACGATCCCGCAGGATGAATACCTGCGCAAGGCCGTGCAGAAGCAGGCGCCGGTGGTGCAGGCCTACCCGGGCAGTCGCTCGGCCAAGGCCTTCAAGGCCATCGCCGGCAAGGCCGACAAGTGGCCGCCGCCCTCGGGCATGAGCGGCAAGCTGGAATTCTTCGTGGAACGTCTGATCAACCCGCAATACGGCGGGTGAGGAGGGCGTTATTAACGGTCTGGCCATGTATACCGATGTGCAACAGAGTGACGGAAACGAGCTGGTCATCCAGCACGCCCCCCTGCTCAAGCGCATTGCCTACCACCTGATCAGTCGCCTGCCGGCCAGTGTGCAGGTCGAGGACCTGATCCAGGCCGGCATGATCGGCCTGCTGGAGGCCTCGCGCAATTACGATGCGAGCCAGGGTGCGAGCTTCGAGACCTATGCGGGCATCCGCATCCGCGGCGCCATGATGGATGAGATCCGCCGTGGCGACTGGACCCCCCGGTCGGTGCACCGGCGCACGCGCGAGATGGCGCAGGCGGTGCGCGAGATCGAGGGGCGCGAGGGGCGCGAGGCGCAGGATGCCGAGGTCGCCCGGGTGATGGGCATCACGCTGGACGAGTATCACAACCTGCTGCGCGATGCCGCCGGCAGCCGCGTGCTGAGCTTCGAGGACCTGGGCTACGAGGGTCGCGACAGCGTCGAGACCCTGCCGGACCACGGCGATGGCCCGCTGGAGGAACTCGGCCGTGACGGCTTTCGCGAGGCCCTGGCCGAGGCCATCACCGGGCTGCCCGAGCGCGAGCGCCTGGTCATGGCGCTGTATTACGACGAGGAGCTCAACCTGCGCGAGATCGGCGAGGTGCTGGGGGTGAGCGAATCCCGCGTCTGCCAGATTCACGGCCAGGCGCTGGTGCGGCTGCGCGCACGGCTGTCGGAGTGGCAGACCGACGAGGCGTGACGCCCGCCGCCCGGCGCGGCACAATCGGCCCCCGCGCATCCGGCGCGGCCCGCGAATTCATTGTTTGTTCTGGAGGCATGAAGTGGACAAGAACATGAAGATCCTGATCGTGGACGACTTCTCCACGATGCGGCGCATCATCAAGAACCTGCTGCGCGACCTGGGGTTCAACAACACGGTGGAGGCCGACGACGGCAACACCGCGCTGCCCATCCTCAAGGCCGGCGGCATCGACTTCCTCGTCACCGACTGGAACATGCCGGGCATGCCGGGTATCGACCTGCTGCGCGCGGTGCTGGCCGACGAGAAGCTCGCCTCGTTGCCGGTGCTGCTGGTGACCGCCGAGGCCAAGCGCGAGCAGATCGTGGAGGCCGCCCAGGCAGGGGTCAACGGCTACGTGGTGAAGCCCTTCACCGCGGAAACCCTCAAGGAAAAGATCGAGAAGATATTCGAGCGCGTCGAAGGCGGTGCGTGATGACACTGCCGCTGGACGACAAGGCCCGCGCCGAGTTCCTCACCCACGCGCGCGAGATCGTGGCGCGCCTCGAGGCCGCGGATGACGAGGGCTTCATGGCCGCGCTGGACACCCTGGCGCGCACCCGCGAGACCGATCTGTTCAACGAGCTGGGCAAGCTCACCCGCTCCCTGCACGAGACCCTGACGGGGTTTCAGCTCGATTCGCGCATCAGCGCCCTGGCGGAACAGGACATCCCGGACGCCAAGGAACGCCTCAATTACGTCATCACCATGACCGAGCAGGCGGCCAACCGCACCATGGATGCGATTGAAGAAATGCTGCCGCTGGCCGAAACACTGGGGGAGCGCGCCGAAAAACACGCCACCGCCTGGAAGCGGTTTCGCGGGCGCGAGATGCCGGTGGACGAGTTTCGCGAGCTGAGCCGCGAGCTGGATGGCTTCTTCGAGCAGGCCTCGACGGACATCCAGCAGCTGCGGGGCAGTCTCTCCGACGTCCTCATGGCGCAGGATTACCAGGACCTGACCGGCCAGATCATCCGTCGCGTGATCACCATGGTGCAGGAGGTCGAGGAGCAGCTGGTCGAGCTGATACGCGTCGCCGGCAAGCGCCTCGCCCCCGAAGCCGAGGAAGAGGCGCAGCTAAAGGAAGAGGACGACAACCGCAGGGGTGTGGGCCCGGCCGTGCCGGGCGTCGACAAGGGCGATGTGGTCAGCAGTCAGGACGAAGTCGACGATTTGCTGTCAAGCCTCGGTTTCTGAGGCGGGAGTTGCCGTAATACATGGCTATCGATCTTGATGATGACATTCTGCAGGACTTCCTGGTCGAGGCCGG
>JAJLKJ010000012.1:0-14179 GCA_033839185.1 Gammaproteobacteria bacterium | reverse complement strand
TCGCCGCAGTTCACGAACAACCTCAACCGCAACTTCACCTTCGACAACTTCGTCGAGGGCAAGAGCAACCAGCTGGCCCGTGCGGCCTCGCTGCAGATCGCCGAAAACCCCGGGCTGGCCTACAACCCGCTCTTCATCTATGGCGGGGTCGGCCTGGGCAAGACCCACCTGATGCATGCGGTGGGCAACAAGATCCTGGAACTCAATCCGAATGCCAAGGTGGTCTACCTGCATTCGGAGCGCTTCGTCGCCGACATGATCAAGGCGCTGCAGCACAACGCCATCGAGGACTTCAAGCGCTATTACCGCTCGGTGGATGCCCTGCTGATCGACGACATCCAGTTCTTCGCCGGCAAGGAGCGCTCCCAGGAGGAGTTCTTCCATACCTTCAACGCCCTGCTGGAGAGTCAGCAACAGGTGATCCTGACCTGCGACCGCTACCCGAAGGAGGTGGACGGTCTTGAAGAACGCCTGAAGTCCCGCTTTGGCTGGGGGCTGACGGTGGCCATCGAGCCGCCGGAACTGGAGACCCGCGTGGCGATCCTGCAGCGCAAGGCCGAGCAGGCCGGGGTGGACCTGCCCAGCGAGGTGGCCTTCTTCATGGCCAAGCGTATCCGCTCCAATATCCGCGAGCTGGAGGGCGCCCTGCGCCGCGTGATCGCCAATGCCCACTTCACCGGCCGGCCGATCACGCTGGACTTCGCCAAGGACGCCCTGCGCGACCTGCTGGCCCTCCAGGACAAGCTGGTCACCATCGACAACATCCAGAAGACGGTGGCCGAGTACTACAAGATCCGGGTGGCCGAACTCCTGTCCACGCGCCGTAGCCGCTCGATCACAAGGCCTCGCCAGCTGGCCATGGCGCTATCCAAGGAACTGACGAACCACAGCCTGCCGGAGATCGGTGATGCCTTCGGCGGTCGCGATCACACGACGGTGCTCCATGCCTGTCGCAAGATCGCCTCCCTGCGTGAGGAAGACAACCGGATCAACGAGGACTACACGAATCTTCTGCGCACCCTGACCACCTGACGGCGAATGCGCAACGAACTGTGGATAACCTGTCCGCAGGACGTGTGGAAAACGCGATGCTAGAGTTATCCACAATCGGTACACAGGCTGCGCGTGTCTTTTGCTTGCTGCGCACACAAGGCCAGTTAGCAGTTAACACGTTGATTTTAAACTAATTAATAATACTTACACACAGGGCGACAGGCCCCTTATTACTATCATTAAAACATCTATCTTTAATAACTGGGGAACACCGGAGCCATGAAAATCAGTATCCAGCGGGAAGAACTCCTCAAACCCTTGCAGCAGGTCATCGGGGCCGTGGAAAAACGGCAGACCCTTCCTGCGCTGGCCAACGTACTGATCCGCAGCGAGGGCAATGGACTGTCCGTTACGGCCACGGACCTGGAGGTCGAGCTGGTCGCGCAGGTACCCATGCCCGCTGACGAATCCGGTGAAGTCACCATCCCGGCAAGGAAACTGGCCGACATCTGCAAGGCGCTGCCCGAATCGGCTCAGATTGCCATCCAGACCGAAGGTGACAAGGCCACGGTGACCAGCGGCAAGAGCCGTTTTTCTCTTACCACCCTTCCGGCCGCGGAGTTTCCCTCGCTGGAGGAGATCGCCACCAGCCGCGAGTTTCGCATGCCTCAGGGGGCCCTCAAGCGACTCATCGAAAAGACGGGCTTCGCGATGGCCAACCAGGACGTGCGCTACTACCTCAATGGCCTGATGCTCGAGGTCGCGCCCAACCGGGTGCGCGCGGTGGCAACGGACGGTCACCGCCTGGCCATGTCCCAGTGCACGGCTCAGATCGATGCCGAGGCTGCCCAGCAGGTCATCGTCCCGCGCAAGGGCGTTCAGGAACTGATGCGCCTGCTCGATGACAGCGAGGAGCCGGCCACGGTCGAACTCTCCACCAATCACATCCGGGTGAGCCTCAACGGCGTACGCTTCACGTCCAAGTTGATCGACGGCCGTTTCCCTGATTACGAGCGTGTCCTCCCCCAGGGCGGCGACAAGGAGATCCGCATCCAGCGTGATGCCATGCGCCAGGCCCTGCAGCGTGCCTCGATCCTCTCCAACGAGAAATATCGTGGCATCCGCCTGGGCTTCACCAACGGTGTCTTGAGTATCCAGGCCCACAACCCGGAACAGGAAGAGGCCCAGGACGAGATCGAGATCGACTATCAGGGCGATCCGGTCGAGATCGGCTTCAACGTCAATTACCTGCTGGACGTGCTGAACACGGTGGAAGGCGACGCCATCGAGGGCACGCTCAAGGACGGCAACAGCAGCGCCCTGCTGCGCGACCCGGCCGATCCGGACTCCGTCTTTGTCGTGATGCCGATGCGCCTGTAGTCTGCATGCACATCAGTACCATCCAGCTCCGCCATGTTCGGATCATCGAAACGGCGGAGCTGGAACCCTCTCCCGGCGTCAATCTCATCGTTGGAAACAACGCCTCTGGCAAGACCTCCTTTCTGGAATCGATCGACTTTCTCTCCCGTGGTCGCAGTTTCCGATCCGCGCGACCGGATGATCTGATTCGATCCGGTTGCGATGGCTGCCAGGTGGTGGCCAGGGTGCAGAATCGTGGGCAGCTCTCCCGGCTCGGCATCGAACGGTGTGCCGGCATTACCCGCGCACGCATCGACGGTCGTGATGCCGGAGCACTGGCGGATCTCGCCCGTCGTCTGGCCGTCGTGGTCATGGAGCCCCTCAGCATCTCCCTGGTGTCCGGTTCTCCCAGTGAGCGGCGGTCCTTCCTGGACTGGGGTGTCTTTCACCATGCCGAGGGGTTTCTCGGCAGCTGGCAGCGATATGGTCGTGCCCTCGGGCAACGCAACAGCCTGCTCAAACGCGGCGTGAACACCCGCACGCTGGCAGCCATAGACCGTCAGCTGGTCGAGGAGGCCGAGTCACTGACGGCCTTGCGGCTATCCTACCTGGCGGCGCTGGAATCGCAGATTCAATCCATGGCCGCGTCGGTGCTTGGGGGTGAGCGACTCAAGCTGGTGTATCGTCAGGGCTGGGCACAGGGCGAGGGGTTGGCGGACGCTCTGGCCCGCCGCCTGGATACGGACAAGGAACGTGGCTTCACCGGTGCGGGGCCACATCGCGCCGATCTGGACATCACACTGGACGGCGATCCGGTCGGGCGTGTCGCGTCCCGTGGCCAGCAAAAGGCGGTTGTGGCCGTCCTTAAGCTCGCCCAGGCGCGCCTCTTTGCCCTGGTGCGCGAGGAACCCCCGGTCCTCCTGCTGGACGATGTCGCCTCGGAGCTGGATCGTGAGCATCGCGCCGGGGTGTTGCGTGGCGCGCTTGCCCTGGGGGGACAGGTCTTCCTGACTGCGATCGAGGAGGGCGCCATCGATCTGCCCGGTGAGGGGGGAGGGCGAATGTTCCACGTGGAACATGGTCGCCTGCAAGAACTGGTATAATGGCCCGACTGGCCATTGAGGTGTGAGCATGACCGAAGAGAAAACCTACGATTCATCGAACATCAAGGTGCTGAAGGGCCTGGAGGCCGTACGCAAACGCCCCGGGATGTACATCGGGGACACGGACGATGGCACCGGCCTGCACCACATGGTCTTCGAGGTCGTCGACAACTCCATCGACGAGGCCCTTGCGGGATACTGTTCGGAGATCCGTGTCGTCATCCACACCGACAACTCCATCACCGTCACCGACAACGGCCGCGGTATCCCGGTGGACATGCACCCGGAGGAGGGCAAACCGGCGGCGGAGGTCATCATGACCGTGCTGCATGCCGGCGGGAAGTTCGACGACAACTCCTACAAGGTTTCCGGTGGCCTGCACGGGGTAGGCGTCTCGGTGGTCAACGCGCTGTCCGAGAGCCTCGAGCTCACGATCCATCGCCACGGCAAGATCCACCAGCAGCACTACCGGCTGGGCGACCCGATCGATCAGCTCACGGTGGTCGGCGATACCGACCACACCGGGACGCAGGTCCATTTCAAGCCCAGCACGATCATCTTTGCCGATACCGAGTACCACTACGACATCCTCTCCAAGCGCCTGCGCGAGCTGTCCTTCCTGAACTCGGGCGTGCGCATCGTGCTGCTGGACGAACGCTCCGATCGCACGGACACCTTCGAGTACGAAGGCGGCATCCGCGCCTTCGTCGAGCATCTCAACCGCAAGAAGACCCCGCTGCACCAGAATCCCTTCTACTTCAGCACCGAAAAGGACGACATCGGTGTGGAGGTGGCCCTGCAGTGGAACGACTCCTACCAGGAAAACATCTTCTGCTTCACCAACAACATCCCCCAGCGCGATGGCGGCACCCACCTGGCCGGCTTCCGTGCCGCGCTCACGCGCACCATCAACAACTACATGGAAGAAGAGGGGATCACCAAGAAGCAGAAGATCAGCCCCACCGGTGACGACGCCCGCGAGGGGCTGACCGCGGTGCTGTCGGTGAAGGTGCCGGACCCGAAGTTTTCCTCCCAGACCAAGGACAAGCTGGTCTCCTCCGAGGTGAAGGGGGCCGTGGAGTCCGCCATGGCGGAGCTCTTCAAGGAATTCCTGATGGAGTTCCCCGGCGATGCCAAGGCCATCACCGGCAAGATCGTCGAGGCCTGCCGTGCCCGCGAGGCCGCCCGTCGGGCCCGCGAGATGACCCGCCGCAAGGGGGCCCTGGATGTCGCCGGGCTGCCCGGGAAGCTGGCCGACTGCCAGGAAAAGGACCCGGCGCTGTCCGAACTCTTCCTGGTGGAGGGTGATTCCGCCGGCGGTTCGGCCAAGCAGGGCCGTGACCGTCGCACCCAGGCCATCCTCCCGCTCAAGGGCAAGATCCTGAACGTGGAGAAGGCCCGTTTCGACAAGATGCTGTCCTCGGCCGAGGTGGGTACCCTGATCACGGCACTGGGCTGCGGCATCGGCAAGGACGAGTACAACCCGGACAAGCTGCGTTACCACCGCATCATCATCATGACCGACGCCGACGTGGACGGCTCGCACATCCGCACCCTGCTGCTCACCTTCTTCTACCGCCAGATGGGCGAACTGGTGGAGCGCGGGCACATCTACATCGCCCAGCCGCCGCTGTACAAGATCAAGCGCGGCAAGCAGGAGCAGTACGTGAAGGACGACGCCGAGCTCAAGCGCCACCTGCTGCAGCTCGCCCTGGACGGTGCCCAGCTCCATGTCAGCGCCGACGCCCCGCCCATCAGCGGAGAGGCCCTGGAAGACCTGGCGCGGCGCTACAACTCGGCCATGACCACGATCGATCGCCTGTCCCGGCGCTATCACCAGCCGGCCCTGGACCGGCTGGTCTTCTCCGCGCCCATCGACGACGCGACCCTGGCCGACAGGGAGGCCCTGCAGGCCCGCTTCCAGGCCATGGCGGAGGCCATGACCTCCACGGCCAGTGGCGGGAGCCGTTACGGCGTGCGCGTGGAGGAGGACGAGCTGCACCGCCCGGTGATCGTGCTGGAGCAGACCCTGCATGGCTCCATCACCGAGCATCACTTCGATGGCGAGTTCTTCGCCTCGGCCGAATTCCGCCTGCTGCGCGACCTGGCCGAGCGCCTGGACGGCCTGCTGGACGACGGTGCCCGCGTGCAGCGTGGCGAACGGGCGCAGCCGGTGGCGAGTTTCCGCGAGGTGATGGCCTGGCTGGAGGGTGAGGCCAAGCGTGGTCTCAACGTCCAGCGCTACAAGGGCCTCGGCGAGATGAACCCGGAACAGCTCTGGGAGACCACCATGAATCCCGAGACCCGCCGCCTGATGCAGGTGAAGATCGAGGATGCGGTGGCCGCCGACGAGGTCTTCACCACGCTGATGGGGGACCAGGTCGAGCCGCGGCGCGAATTCATCGAGTCCAACGCCCTGGCGGCCAACAACCTGGACATCTGACGCCCCGGGCTGAGGCCCGACCAACAAAAAGCCCGGCTTGATGCCGGGCTTTTTGTTGGTCCATCAGTTACCGATCAGCGATAGAGTCCCGCATCACGGGCGATGCGCTCCTGTTCCAGCTGCTTCATGATCAGGGACAGGGCCTCGGTGTAGGGCACGACGCCGTTGGCCTTGATGATGGCCTTGCCATCACGCGTCTGGGCGAACTGCACAAACTTGGAGATCTCCTCCTTCTGCGGCGTATCCGGGTTGTAGACGATGTACAGGGGACGGTAGAGCAGGTAGGCACCGGACTTGATGTTGTCGTAGTTCGGCGACTTGCCGTCCAGGGTCAGGATCTTCACGTCCCGCTTGCGGGCGCTGCTGATGCCGGTCACGCCGATGGCATGGATGTTCTTTTCGACGGCCTCTTCCAGCGGACCGGTGGACGGAAACTCGCGACCCGAGGGGAACTCCTGTTCGTAATTCGCGAACACAAGCTGCCGCAGGGTGCGACCCACGCCCGAGATCTTGCCGCGGCGCACGAAGAGTTCCACGGGGGCATTGGGCCCGCCGAGTTCGGACCAGTTGCTGACACGCCCTTCATAGAGGGCCTTGAGCTGCCCGAGACTGATGTCGCTGACCGGGTTGTCCTTGTGCACGATCACGGCCAGGGCATCCCAGGCCACCGGCTCAAGATAGGCATTCGATTCGGCGGCGTCATCCTCGAGCTTCAGGCGGCAGGTGCCACCCATGTCCACTTCCTGGGCGTTGGAGGCACGTATGCCCTTGGTGGCGCCACCGCCACGGATGTCGATGTGGACACCGGTCTTCTGCTCGTAGGCCTCGGCCAGGGCGCGCATGAAGGCCTTCTGGGTGATACCGCAGCCGGCCCAGGTGAGGCTGGTCTTGGGGGATTCGGTCTGGGCAAAGGCGGCCGGTGCCATCAGTGCCAGCGCCAGGATGACGAGACGTCGCATGTTTCTCTCCTCTCACTGTATGGTTCCCGGTCTGTTGCCGGTTTATAGTGACTGCGCACGTCCGTGTGACGGGGTGGTAAGGGTACACTCCACCATATACTGTGATGGGCATCCCATGGGAAAAAGTCCCATATCCGCATGAAAATGCTATGGAGTTCGCATAATGGAGATATCCAGCATCGTCGTGATCGGGGTACTCGTGGTGGCCGGGATCTATCTCGTCGTCATCTACAACAACCTGGTCTCCCTGAAGCATGGCGTGTCCAAGGCCTGGTCGAACATCGAGGTCCTGCTGAAGCAGCGCCACGACGAGTTGCCGAAGCTGGTGGAGGTCTGCCGGCAGTACATGGGGTATGAACAGGAGACGCTGGAGCGCGTCATGCAGGCCCGGTCGCAGGTGGCGAGCGCCCAGCAGGCGCATGACGTGAAGGGCCTGGGCGCGGCCGAGGGCATGCTGCGCATGGGACTGGGACAGCTCTTCGCCGTGGCCGAGGACTACCCCGAGCTCAAGGCCAACGAGAACTTCCGCCACCTGCATCAGCGCATCAGCGGGCTGGAGAACGCCATCGCCGACCGCCGCGAGTATTACAACGAGAGCGTCAACCGCAACAACGTGCGCATTGAGCAGTTCCCGGACGTGATCGTCGCCCGCCTGTTCGGCTTCGGTCCCTTCGACCTGCTGCAGTTCGATGCCGCCGAGACGGCCGACGTCGACATCAAGGCCCTGTTCGGCCAGTAAGACACGACTGGCCGGGGCATGCAGGCGCAGATACAGGGCCTCGATACACCCTCGTTCTGGTTCTGGGTGGTGCTGCTGGGTATCGTCACCCTGGTCTGCCTGTATCTCTTCGCCCGCGCCTTTCACCGGGCGCGGCTGATCGAGGACACGCCCACGGCGAAGATCCGTTCGGCACCCCAGGGCTATGTGGAGCTGATCGGTTTCACGCGGGCCATGGAGGGCACACCCATCGTCGCGCCGCTCACCGGACAGATCTGCAACTGGTACCGGTACAGCATCGAGAAGCGCGAGGTGCGCCGCACCCGCAGCGGCACCCGCGTCACCTGGAAGCGCATCCGCAGCGGGGACAGTTCCGACCTGTTCCTGATGGAGGACGGCACGGGGCGCTGCCTGGTCGATCCGGAAGGGGCCACCGTGCACTGCGAGCATCACGACGTCTGGTACGGCGCCACGCCCTGGCCATCGCAGGACCTGCCACGCAGCAGCGGCCTGTTCGCCACTGGCAACTACCGGTATCGGGAGAGCCGCCTGATGCCGGATGAACCGCTGTACGCGATCGGCGAATTCCGGACCCTCGGAACCGACTACCAGGCAGACCTGCACGAGGATACCGGAGCCATCCTGCGCGAATGGAAGGCGGATCAGGCCACCCTAAGGCAGCGCTTCGATGCCAACGGTGACGGCGAGATCGACCCCGGGGAATGGCAGGCCGCGCGACAGGCCGCCGAGCGCGAGGCGCTGAGGCAGCGTGCCGAACGCAGCGTCATACATGTCACGAACCTGCTCTCGCGCAGCCGCGACCGGCGCCGCCCCTACATCCTCTCCTCCCATCACGAGGACGAACTCTCCACACGGTATCGGCGTCGTGCCCTGGCCTATGCGAGCGGTTTCCTGCTGGCCCTGGCGGGCAGCGCCTATCTGCTGCTCGCGCGTTTCACGGCGTGATAGAGTAGGCAGTTCACCCGACAGTCAACGGATACGCTTGCGCACCATGTCCAATCCGCTACTCGAGATGCAGGGCCTGCCGCCCTTTTCCCGGATCCGCCCGGAGCACGTGGAACCGGCCATCGACCACCAGCTGGCCGGGAACCGTGCCCTGCTCGAACGCCTGCTGGAAGCGGGCAAGGCCACCGGCTACACCTGGGACAACCTCATCGCCCCGCTGGAGCAGGCCGAGGACCGGTTGAGCCGCATCTGGTCGCCGGTGCAGCACATGAACTCGGTGGTGAACAGCGAGGCACTGCGCGAGGCCTATAACCGCTGCCTGCCCAAGCTGACCGAATACGGTACCGAGATCGGGCAGAACGCCGCGCTCTACCAGGCCTTCAAGTCCATCGCCGAGGGACCCGGGTTCGAACGCCTGGACGCGGCCCAGCAGAAGACGATCCGCGATGCCCTGCGTGACTTCCACCTGAGCGGGGTGGACCTGCCGGAGGCCGACAAGGCGCGCTACAAGGCGATCCAGCAGGAGCTCTCGCGCCTGCAGTCGCGTTACGAGGAAAACCTGCTGGATGCGACCAATGCCTGGACCCGGCAGGTGACCGACGAGGCCGAACTCGCCGGCCTGCCGGATTCCGCCCGCGACATGGCCGCCCAGGCGGCATCCGAACGCGAGATGGACGGCTGGGTCTTCACCCTGGACTTCCCCTCCTACTACGCGGTCATGACCTACGCCGACTCCCGCGACCTGCGCGAGGAGATGTACAGCGCCTACAGCACCCGCGCCTCCGATCAGGGCGGCCATCCCGAATGGGACAACTCCGACCTGATGGAGCAGATCCTCGCCCTGCGCCACGAGGCCGCCGGCCTGCTTGGCTATGCGAGCTATGCGCACAAGTCCGTGGCGACCAAGATGGCCGACGACCCGAAGACCATCCTCGACTTCCTGCGCGACCTGGCCGGTCGCAGCAAGCCGGGGGCGATGCGCGAGATCGAGGAGCTGCGTGCCTTCGCCGCCACGGAACTCGGGCTGGACGACCTGCAGGCCTGGGACATCGGCTATGCCAGCGAGAAGTTGCAGCAGCAGCGCTATGCCATCTCCCAGGAGGACCTCAAGCCCTACTTCCCGGTGGACCAGGTGCTCAAGGGGCTGTACGAACTGGTCGGGCGGCTCTACGGCGTGAGCATACGGCCGGTCGAAGGCGTGGACACCTGGCACCCGGATGTGCGCTTCTACGAGGTGCGGGACGAGGACGGCGAACCGCGCGCCCGGTTCTATCTCGACCTCTACGCCCGGTCGAAGAAACGCGGCGGGGCCTGGATGGACGACTGCATGGGACGCATGCGCACCCCCGAGGGACTGCAACTGCCGGTCGCCTACATGACCTGTAATTCCACCCCGCCGGTGGGTGACAAGCCCGCGCTGTTCACCCACGACGAGGTGATTACACTGTTCCACGAGTTCGGCCACGGCCTGCACCACATGCTCACGCAGGTGGACTATCCCGCCGTGTCCGGCATCAACGGCGTGGAATGGGACGCCGTGGAGCTGCCGAGCCAGTTCATGGAGAACTGGTGCTGGGAGCGCGAGGCCCTGGACCTGTTCGCCGCCCACTGGCAGACCGGGGAGAGACTGCCGGACGCGCTCTTCGACAAGCTGATCGCGACCCGGAACTACCACGCCGCCATGATGATGGTGCGCCAGATCGAGTTCGCGTTGTTCGACATGCGCATCCACCTGGAGTACGACCCCGCGCGCGGCGGACGCATCCAGGAGATCCTCGACGAGGTGCGTGCCGAGGTGGCGGTGGTGCAGCCGCCGGCCTTCAACCGATTCCAGCACGGCTTCTCGCACATCTTCGCCGGCGGCTACGCGGCCGGCTACTACAGCTACAAGTGGGCCGAGGTGCTGTCGGCAGACGCCTTTGCGCGCTTCGAGGAAGAAGGGCTGTTCAACCCGAAGGTCGGGCAGGACTTCCTTGAGCAGATCCTCGAGGTGGGTGGCACGCGTCCCGCCATGGAGTCCTTCAGGGCCTTCCGCGGCCGTGAACCCGATATCGACGCCCTGCTGCGCCACAGTGGCCTGGCCGCCTGAGGAATGCAGATGAAGATACGCCTTGTTGCCAGCCTGTTCGTCATCGGCCTGTTACTGGCGGCGCCCGTCATGGCCGAGACCGTCTATGTCACCGATCAGCTGCGCCTGGGCCTGTTCGCCGGTGAACAGGCAAGTGGTCAGCGGCTGAGGATGCTCGCCAGCGGCGACGCCCTGGAGGTGGTGGAGCGACGGGGCAACTTCGCCCGCGTCACCACCGCCGATGGCGTCACCGGCTGGGTGAAGGCGGCCTTCCTGGTCAAGGACAAACCGGCCACGCTCATCGTCGCCGAGACCGAAGCGGCGCGGCTGGCGGCCGAGGCGCGCATCGAGGCGCTGCGCACCGAGTACGCAGACACCGACGCCGTGCACACCCGCCTGCGGGAAAGCCTGGAGGCCGCGAATCAGAACATCAACACGCTGGAGACCGAGCTGGCCGGCTATCGTGCAGCGAAGGGCAATGTCATCCACCGCCTGCTCGACGATCCGGCCCTGCTCGGGCTGTTCGGCGCGGCCACGGTGATCCTGTTCCTGCTCGGTATCTGGCTGGGCGGCAGGCGCCACGAGCGGCGCATGCGCCAGCGCTTCTTCGGCCTGAGTCTGGGCGACTGACGACCCGCCAGGTCGGGTAGCAAACGACCGGACCGCGTAGCAATAAACGACAAGAACACGAAAAACGTCATGAAGATCGCAAGCTGGAACGTCAATTCCCTGCGCGTGCGCCTGCCACAGGTGCTGGACTGGCTGGCCGAGGCCAGGCCCGACGTGCTGGGTATCCAGGAAACCAAGCTCACCGACGACGCCTTTCCCGTCGAGGAGATCCGCGCGGCCGGTTACGAGGTCGCCTACTCCGGGCAGAAGACCTACAACGGTGTCGCTATCCTGAGTCGCGCGCCCTTCGAGGACGTGATCACCGACCTGCCAGGTCTCGATGACCCGCAGCGGCGCATCCTCGGTGCGACGATCGACGGCGTGCGCGTGCTCAACCTCTACGTGGTCAACGGCCAGGAAGTGGGATCGGAGAAGTTCGCCTACAAGCTCGACTGGCTTGAGCGCGTCACCGATTACATCGCCAGGGACATGCAGCGTCACGAACACTACGTGGTGATGGGCGACTTCAACATCGCCCCCACCGACGCGGACGTGCACGATCCCGAGCGCTGGCACGAGAAGATCCTCTGTTCCACGCCGGAACGCGAGGCACTGCAGAAGATCCTGGATCTGGGTTTCGTCGACACCTTCCGCCGCTTCGAGCAGGAGGCGAACACCTTCAGCTGGTGGGACTACCGCGCCGCCGGCTTTCGTCGCAATGCCGGCCTGCGCATCGACCTGGTGCTGGCGAGCGCGTCACTGGCGGACAGGTGCACGAGCAGTTTCATCGACATCGCTCCCCGCCGGCTCGAACGCCCCTCCGACCACGCCCCGGCCGTGGCCGAGTTCGACCTCTAGGGCGCCGTCATGAAATACCGTGACCTGCGCGACTTCATCGACCTGCTGGAACGGCAGGGCGAACTGAAGCGCATCACCGCCGAGGTCGATCCGAAGCTGGAGATGACCGAGATCTGCGACCGCACCCTGCGCGCGGGCGGACCGGCGCTGCTGTTCGAGAATCCGAAGGGTCATGACATGCCGGTGCTCGGCAACCTCTTCGGCACGCCGCGCCGTGTCGCCCTGGGCATGGGCGAGGAGTCGGTCGAGGCCCTGCGCGAGGTCGGCAAGCTGCTCGCCTTCCTCAAGGAACCCGATCCGCCGAAGGGCATGAAGGAGGCCTGGAAGACGCTGCCGGTCTTCAAGAAGGTGCTGGACATGGCACCGAAGACGGTGAAGAAGGCGCCCTGCCAGGAGGTGGTGATCGAGGGCGATGACGTGGACCTGTCACGGATCCCGGTGCAGACCTGCTGGCCGGGCGATGCCGGCCCGCTCATCACCTGGGGGCTGGTGGTGACGAAGGGGCCGCTGAAGTCGCGGCAGAACATGGGCATCTACCGCCAGCAGGTGATCGGGAAGAACCGCGTGATCATGCGCTGGCTGTCGCATCGCGGCGGCGCGCTGGACTTTCGCGACTGGCAGCAGGCACACCCGGGTGAGTCCTTCCCGATCTCCGTGGCGCTGGGTGCCGACCCGGCCACCATCCTCGGCGCCGTCACGCCGGTGCCGGACAGCCTCTCCGAACATGCCTTCGCCGGACTGCTGCGCGGCTCGCGCACCGAGCTGGTGAAGTGCGTGGGCAACGACCTGCTGGTCCCGGCCTCGGCCGAGATCGTGCTGGAGGGCGTGATCCACCCGGAGGACATGGCCCCCGAGGGACCCTTCGGTGACCACACCGGTTACTACAACGAGGTGGACACGTTTCCCGTGTTCACCATCGAACGCATCACTCAGCGCAGGCAGCCGATCTACCACAGCACCTACACCGGCCGACCGCCGGACGAGCCCGCCATCCTCGGCGTGGCGCTCAACGAGGTGTTCGTGCCCATCCTGCAGAAACAGTTTCCGGAGATCACCGATTTCTATCTGCCGCCGGAGGGCTGCTCGTATCGGCTCGCGGTGGTGAGCATGCGCAAACAATACCCCGGTCACGCCAAGCGCGTGATGATGGGCGTATGGTCGTTCCTGCGCCAGTTCATGTACACCAAGTTCGTGATCGTGGTCGACGAGGACGTCAACACACGCGACTGGCAGGACGTGATCTGGGCCATCACCACGCGCATGGACCCCGCGCGCGACACGGTGCTGGTGGAGAACACGCCCATCGATTACCTCGACTTCGCCTCGCCGGTCTCGGGCCTGGGCTCCAAGATGGGGCTGGACGCCACCAACAAGTGGCCGGGCGAGACGGATCGTGAATGGGGCAGCCCCATCGTGATGGACGCCGACGTGAAGGCACGCGTCGACGCCATCTGGGAGACGCTCGGCATCGACTGAGGCAGGTCGCCGGCCAGTGTCCCCCGACAGCTCGCGCGCAGCCGCCGGTCGTCGGCTACGCTCATGGTGTTGTCCTGAAACGAAGGAGGGAGTCGCATGCGCCATATCATGGTCCTGAACGCCAAGGGCGGGTCCGGCAAGACCACGCTCGCCACCAATCTCGCGAGCTACTACGCGAGCAAGGGCAAGCAGGTAATGCTGGCCGACTACGATCCGCAGGGTTCGAGCCTGGACTGGCTCAAGGCCCGTTCCAAGGGGCGGCCGCACATCCAGGGCGTGGCGGCATGGAAGGGCACGCTGCGCCCGGCGCGCGATACCGAGATCGTGATCATGGACCCGCCGGCCGCGGTGCACGGGCGCGACCTCGCCAACCTGCTGCGCAAGGCCGAGACCATCCTGATCCCGGTGCTGCCCTCGCCCATCGACATGCGTGCGGCCGCGGCCTTCGTCGAGACCATCAAGGGCAGCGCGCGCGTGACGAAGAAACAGGCGAAGATCGCGCTGGTCGCCAACCGCGTGCGCGAGTACACCAACATCTACCACGAGCTGGAGGCCTTTCTCGGCAAGCTCAAGGTGCCGGTGGTCGGCCACCTGCGCGACAGCATGAACTACATCCGTGCCGCGGAA
>JAJLKJ010000011.1:0-19998 GCA_033839185.1 Gammaproteobacteria bacterium | reverse complement strand
GCGACGTGCCGCACCCAGGCCGGGTGGTTGCCCTTGCCGCGATGCGGCACGGGCGCCAGGTAGGGGGAATCGGTCTCCACCAGCAGGCGATCCAGCGGCACCTGCCGGGCCACCTCGCGCAGGTCCTCGGCATTCTTGAAGGTGACGATACCGGAGAACGAGATGTAGAAACCGAGCTCCATGGCCTGGCGCGCGGTCTCCCAGTCCTCGGCAAAGCAGTGCATCACCCCGCCGACGGTCTCGGCGCCCTCTTCCCGCAACAGGCGGATGGTGTCCTCGCGCGCGGCGCGGGTGTGGATGATGAGGGGCTTGCCGGTCTGCCTCGCCGCACGGATATGGGTGCGAAAGCGCTCACGCTGCCACTCGAGGTCGCCCTTCAGGCGGAAGTAGTCCAGCCCGGTCTCGCCGATGGCGATGACGTTCGGATCCGCCGCCAGCCGGCAGAGTTCGTCCACGTCCGGTTCGTGCACGTCCTGCGAATCCGGGTGTACGCCCGCCGAGCACCAGACGTCATCGTGCGCGGCGGCGATGTCGCGCACATCCGCAAAGTGTTCCGTGTCGATGCACACGCAGAGGAAGCCGCCGATGCCGTTGGCGCGGGCGGTATCCAGCGCCTTGCCCAGCGAACCGTCGAAGGGTTCGAGGTCGACGCGATCGAGATGGCAGTGGGAGTCGATGAGCATGGGTCGGTGTGTTCGTCTGTCGTTCGTTTGTCTATTCGGTGGGGGTGGGATTCTGCCACAGCGGGGCGGCGAAAAAACGGAAGGCGCCGTTGGCGCCTTCGCATGTTCACCGCAGACCCGCGGGTCGCATCACATCGTGTGCGTCGGCCGGTCGGCCTTGAGGGCGCCGGCAAGCAGACCCTCGATCTTGTTGCGCGTCTGCCCGTTGTCCTGATCGGAGAACTGGACACCGATACCGGGGGTGCGGTTCCCCTGGGCGCCCTGCGGCGTGACCCAGACCACCTTGCCCGCCACCGGCAGGCGATCCTTGTCCTCCATCAGCGTGAGCAGCATGAAGACCTCGTCGCCGATCTTGTAGGGCTTGGTGGTGGGGATGAACAGGCCGCCGTTCTTCACGAACGGCATGTAGGCCGCGTACAGCGACCCCTTGTCCTTGATCGCCAGCGATAGAATGCCCTGTCCTGCCGGCATGCGCGTACTCCTCGATCAGGCGCTCTGTCTGCGTCCCCGGTCGAGCGTGTGCGCCCAGGCCTGGATGACGTCTTCGAGCAGCAGTTGCGTATTGAGATTGGCCGAAGCCATGCGCCGATATTGGATGAGTTGGTCGCGCAGGTCAAATAGGCCCTGGCTGCCCATGATCGGCGCCAGGCGCTGCAGGACCTGGGTCTTTTGCGGGTCCAGTTCCATCCACCCGGCAGCGAGCAGGCGCAGCATCGCATCCACCCAGTCGATCTGCCAGGCGAGCTGTGCGCCAGGATCGGCCTTGTGCCACTGCTCGGCCATGGCCGTGAGCGACTCGCGGCCGCGCAGCACATCCATCAGCTGGTCGAAATAGCGCGACTGTGTCTCCAGCAGGCCGTCGCGGTCCATCGCCAGCGCCCGCAGCGGCGCGTGATGGGCCGCGGCAAGCAACTGTTCCGGATCGCCCTGCGGTGACTGCTCGCGCAACCAGGCGAGTCCGGTCTCGGGGGACGGGCGGCGCAGGTCGATGCGCTGGCAGCGGCTGCGGATGGTGGCCGGCAGCAGGCTGGGCTGGGCCGTAACGAGCAGCAGCACGGTGCCCTCGGCGGGTTCCTCCAGGGTCTTGAGCAGGCTGTTGGCGGCGTTCACGTTCATCGCCTCGGCGGGCTCGATGATGGCCAGCTTGTAGCGTTCGTACTGGCGGCTCAGGGCCATGAACTCGATGAGGCCGCGCACCTGGTCGACCTTGATCGGCTTGCCCTCCTCTTCGGGGGCGAGCCGCTGGTAGTCGGGATGGTTGCCGGCCAGGAACAGGCGACAGCCATGGCAGCTGCCGCAGGCCATCCCGCGCGCGTCGGGGGATTCGCACAGCAGGGCCTGGGCAAGACTGCGTGCCAGTTCGCCCTTGCCGATGCCGGCAGGCCCGGTGATCAGCAGGCCATGCGGCAGCCGCCCCTGGGCGCGACGCTCCTGCAGCCGTTCCCAGGCGGGTTCCAGCCAGGGATGGATCACGAGGCCTCCCCGACCGCCGCCGTCAGCACGGCGGCGATGTCCGCCTGCACCTCGGCGAGCGGCCGGGCGGCGTCGATGAGGCGGTAGCGTTCGGGATGCGCGCGAGCGCGCCCGTGATAGGCCGCGCGCACGCGCTCGAAGAAATCGACGGTCTCCTGCTCGAAGCGGTCCGCCTCGCCGCGACGCTTCGCCCGCGCCAGGCCGGTGTGCACGTCGGCGTCCAGCAACAGGGTGAGGTCGGGGCGCAGCCCCCCCTGCACGAAGGACTCCAGGATATGGATGCGCTCGGCGGGGATGCCGCGCCCGCCACCCTGGTAGGCGTAGGTGGCGTCGGTGAAGCGGTCGCAGACCACCCACTGCCCGGCCTCGACGGCCGGGAGGATGCGTCGGTGCAGGTGCTCGGCGCGCGCCGCGAACATCAGCAGCAGCTCGGTGTCCGGGTGCATGCCGGGCAGCTCCGGCGAGAGCAGGATCTCGCGGATGGCCTCGCTGACCTCGGCGCCCCCGGGCTCACGCGTGACCACCACCGTCTTGCCCAGCGCCTCGAGGCGCTGGCGGATGAAGTCGATGTTGGTCGACTTGCCCACGCCCTCGATGCCCTCGACGGTGATGAACCGGCCACGCATCGTCATCGCGCATCCCCCTGGTAGCGGTCGGCATTGCCGCCGAGCAGGTAGCGGATCACCGCCTCGCGGTGTTCCTCATAGGTCGCAGAGAAGTGGTGGCTGCCATCGCCGCGGGCGACGAAGTACAGGGCGTCGCTGTCGGCCGGATGCAGTACGGCGTGTATCGACTCCCCGCTGGGCAGGGCGATCGGGGTGGGCGGCAGGCCGCCACGGGTGTAGGTGTTGTAGGGCGTGTCGCGGCGCAAGTCGGACTTGCGGATGTTGCCGTCGAAGTCCTCGCCCATGCCGTAGATCACGGTCGGGTCGGTCTGCAGGCGCATGCCCTTGCGCAGGCGCGAGATGAAGACCGCCGCGATCATCGGCCGCTCGCTCGTCACGGCGGACTCCTTCTCCACGATGGAGGCCAGGATGAGCGCCTCGTAGGGGCTGCGCAGCGGCAGTCCCTCATCGCGTCCGGCCCATTCCGCCTCCAGGCGCTCGCGGGTGATGCCGTTGGCGCGACGCAGGAACTCGAGATCGGTGGTGCCCTTGGGGAAGTGGTAGGTATCGGGGTAGAACCAGCCTTCGGGGTGCATGCCCGGCTGGCCCAGTTCGGCCATCAGGGCCTCGCGGTCCCGCACGATGTCGGTCTGCACGATCTGCGGATGCGTGGCCAGGCTGTCCAGCAACTGGCGGAAGGTCCAGCCCTCGAGCACGGTATGGCTGTACTGCACCGTCGCGCCGGAGACCAGGGTGTCGAGGATCTCGGCCGGCGTCATCGTGGTGGACAGGCGGAACTCGCCCAGGCGGATGCGATGCGCCTTGTCCTGCAGGCGGGCGTAGAGGCGCCAGTAGAGCGGGTGGCGGATCAGGCCCTCCGCCTCGAGTTCGCGGGCCACCCGGGCGAAGGCGGCGCCCTTCTGCACCTCGTAGGTGAGACTGCGCTCGACACCACCCACCGGCGAGTGCAGGTAATGGTAGAAATGCCCCAGGCCGGCAAGGCCGGCGAGCAGGGACAGCAGAATGACGATGAAGGCGAATCGTTTCATGCCGGTGTTCAGTCCTGGCGGATAATCAGTCCTGGCCGATGTCCTGCATCAGCACGCGGATGGTTTCGTCGATGCGATACGGCTGGTCGTCGAGCTGCCGTGCCGGCCAGATGCCGATGAGCGTGTTGCAGAAAAACAGTCCCCGGGCACGCGCGAGATCGGCCATCGAGACCCGGCCGACGGCCACCGGCAACCCCCGCGCCTCGGCGGCGGCAAGCACGCGCGCCCGGGTGGTTCCCTCGATGCCGCAGGCCGTGAGGTCCGGCGTCAGCAGGCCCTGTTCCGTCACCAGGAACAGATTGCTCATGGTACCGGAAACCACGTTTCCCTGCGTGTCGCACATCACGCCTTCCTGGTAGGCATCGCCCCATTCGGCGCGGGCCAGCACCTGCTCCAGGCGGTTGAGGTGCTTGATGCCGGCGAGCCGCGGGTTGTGCCCGAGCGGCATGCGGCAGCAGGTGGCCAGTATCCCCTCCTCCCGGTACGACACCGGGTGATCCGGCCAGGGGTGACGGCTGACGATGCGGGTGGGGATGGCGTCCTCGGGCGGCCGGTAGCCCCGCCCGCCGGGCCCGCGGGTCAGCACCAGCTTCACCACCTCGCGGGCCGTGCCGCCGGCCACGCGGGCAATCTCGTCGAGCAGCAGGGAGGCCGCCGGCACGGCAAGACCCAGGCGCTCGCCGCCCCGCTGCAGGCGGGCGTAGTGCGCCGGCCAGTGGCAGACCGCGCCGCCGCGCAGGGCGAGGGTCTCGAACAGGCCGTCGCCGTACTGCAGACCGCGGTCGCTGGCCTCGATGCGGTGGCCGGGCTGACCGTTGACGAGCATGGAGTCGGTCATGCTCAGCCCCCCTGCCCCAGGGCGCGCAGCAGCCCGCGGGCCTTGTGCCGGGTCTCCTCCAGCTCGGCCTGCGGGTCGGAGTCGGCGACGATGCCGGCCCCGGTACGAAAGCGCAGGGTGTCGCCCTGGCGCAGGATGCTGCGGATGAGGATGTTGAGATCCATGTCGCCGCTGCGGTCGAGATAACCGATCGCCCCCGTGTAGGCGCCGCGTCCGACGCCCTCGAGTTCGGCGATGATCTCCATGCAGCGCACCTTGGGGCAGCCGGTGATGGTGCCGCCGGGAAAGACCGCGCGGATCACCTCGCCGGGCGGCACCCCCTGGCGGAGCTCCCCGGTGACGTTGGAGACGATGTGATGGACGTGGCGATAGCTCTCCACCGACATGAGTTCGTCGACCCGGATGCTGCCCGGACGACAGATGCGTCCCAGGTCGTTGCGCTCCAGGTCCAGCAGCATGACGTGCTCGGCCCGTTCCTTGGGATGACCGATGAGTTCGCGCGAGAGGCGCTCGTCCTCCCCGCCGTCCGCCCCGCGGGGCCGCGTGCCGGCGATCGGCCGCGTGTCGACGCGCCGCCCCCGGACCTTCACCAGGCGTTCCGGCGAGGAACTCAGCAGCGCCCAGTCGCCGAAGTCGGCGAGCCCGGCAAAGGGGGCCGGGTTGGCCTCGCGCAGGCGGGCATAGAGATCGGCATGCGGGACCGCCTGCGACAGCGTCACCTCCCAGCCGCGCGAGAGATTGACCTGGAAGACGTCGCCATCGCGGATGTAGTCGAGGCAGCGGCGCACGCCGTCGAGGTAGGTTGCAGACTCGTCCTCGCGGATCGCCGCGATGGCCGGGATGGGGCCGGCGGCACCCGTCCCGCGGGCGGCCATGCCGGACGCCACGTCCTCGCACAGGGCGGCGAAACCGGCCTGCTCCCCCGGCTCGGCCACCACCGCACAGGCCCGGCGTTCGTGGTCGACGATCACCGCCCCCCGGCAGCGCACGGCCTCGGCCACCGGCGCGATGCCGGTGGCGGGCGGCAGATCGAGCGTGGGTTCGAGTTCGGCGGCCAGTTCGTAGCCCAGATACAGGAACCAGCCGCCGTGAAACGGCAGCTCGTCGCCCACCGGCGCCGCGGCCGCGGCCTCGGCGAGAAACCAGCTGTCCAGGGCATCGACGAAGCGGGACTGCCCCGGGGCATGGGGGCCGGACAGGGCGCCCTCGGCAGTCAGCCGGAGCCGCTCATCAGGCAGTGCCAGGAGGATGGAATAACGCGAGTGGGGGGTCCCGGTGACCGCGCTGTCCAGCAGGAACGGACAGCGCGCGGGCGAGCGCCGGTGCAGGGCGAAGAGGTCGGTGCTGCTGTCGAACCAGCGTACGAGCACGCGCCGCCCGCCCTTCCCGGGCAGTGATCAGGCGAGTTTCTTGAACACCAGGGTGCCGTTGGTGCCGCCGAAACCGAAGGAGTTCGACAGCACCACGTCGAGCTTGCCCTCGCGCGCGGTGTTCGGCACGAAGTCGAGATCGCAGGCCGGGTCCTGGTTGTCGAGGTTGATGGTCGGGGGCATGATCTGGTCGCGCAGCGACAGCACCGAGAACACCGCTTCCACCCCACCGGCGGCACCGAGCAGGTGACCGGTCATGGACTTGGTGGAGCTCACGGCCAGCTTGCGGGCGTGATCGCCGAAGGCACGCTTGACCGCCGAGGTCTCGGCGACGTCGCCGGCCGGGGTGGAGGTGCCGTGGGCGTTGATGTAGTCCACGTCCTCGGGATTGATGCCGGCGTCCTTCATGGCCATGGTCATGCAGCGCGCCGCGCCTTCCCCGCCCTCGGAGGGCGAGGTCATGTGATAGGCGTCGGCCGACCAGCCGAGACCCGCCATTTCACAGTAGATCTTCGCCCCGCGGGCCTTGGCATGCTCGTACTCCTCGAGCACCAGCACGCCGGCGCCGTCGCCGAGTACGAAGCCGTCGCGGTCCTTGTCCCAGGGACGGCTGGCGGCCTGGGGATCGTCGTTGCGGGTGGACAGGGCGCGGGCGGCGGCGAAACCGCCGATGCCGAGCACGGTGCAGCCCATCTCCGCACCACCGGCGATCATCACGTCCGCGTCACCATAGATGATGTGACGGGCGGCATCGCCGATGCTGTGGGTCGCGGTCGCGCAGGCACTGACCAGCGCGATGTTCGGACCCTTGAATCCGTACATGATCGAGAGGTTGCCCGAGATCATGTTGATGATGGCGCTGGGCACGAAGAACGGCGAGATCTTGCGCGGACCGCCCTTCATGTAGGCCTCGTAATTGCGTTCGATGGTACCGAGACCACCGATACCCGAGCCGATGGACACGCCGATGCGCTCGGCATTCTGCTCGGTCACCTCCAGCCCGGCGTCGGCAACGGCCTGAATCCCGGCCGCCATGCCGTACTGGACAAAGAGGTCCATCTTCTTCTGGTCCTTGGGCGTGATGTAGTCATCGGCGGTGAAGCCGCTGACGTTACCCGCGATCTGCACGGAAAAGGCGCTGGAATCGAAAAGATCGGGATTGATGCGGTCGATCCCGCTTTTACCCGCCTTGATGTTCTCCCAGGCAGTATCGATGGTGGAACCGACGGGCGAAATGATACCCAGACCGGTGACAACTACACGACGCTTGGACAAGGTGATGACCCTTCTTCGTTTCGCTTCATGATCCAAAGCAACAGACCGCGACCGTAGGGTCGCGGTCTGTTGCTCTGTCTTTATTCCGCAGGCTGCGCGTTACTTGTGCGCGTTGATGTAGTCGATGGCCTGCTGGACGGTGGTGATCTTTTCGGCTTCCTCGTCGGGAATCTCGGTCTCGAACTCTTCTTCCAGAGCCATGACCAGTTCGACGGTGTCGAGGGAGTCAGCGCCCAGATCGTCGACAAAGGACGCTTCATTGGTGACATCTTCTTCCTTGGCGCCCAGCTGTTCCACGACGATCTTCTTGACGCGTTCTTCGATAGTACTCATTGGCTAGTTATCCCCTAAATATGCTCAACGCAGCGTAACTGCGGCGGTATTTTAGTGTAAAGCCATCCGGCAATCTACTTTGTCGGAAGACCCGCTCTCGAGGACTGCGCAACGCGCTCGTCACGCAGACCAAAAAACCTTTTCAAACAGAATGTTGGAGCCTGTTTCTCGTCTGTCTTCTAGATGGCGGCGACTCAGGCCATGTACATGCCGCCGTTCACGTGCAGGGTCTCGCCCGTGATATAGGCGGCCTCCGGCGAGGCCAGGAAGGCCACCGCGTTGGCGATGTCCTCGGCCGCACCCAGGCGTCCGAGCGCGATCTGGCCGACGAGGGCCTCGCGCTGTTCTTCCGGCAGGGCGCGCGTCATGTCGGTGTCGATGAAGCCCGGCGCCACCACGTTCACGGTGATGCCGCGCGAGCCCACCTCGCGGGCCAGCGACTTGGAAAAGCCGACGATGCCGGCCTTGGCGGCGGCGTAGTTGGCCTGCCCCGGGTTGCCGGTGGCGCCGACCACGGAGGCGATGCTGATGATGCGCCCCTTCTTCGCCTTCATCATGCCGCGCAGCACGGCCTTGGAGACGCGGAACACGGAGCTGAGGTTGGTCTGCATGATGTCATCCCACTCCTCGTCCTTCATGCGCATCAGCAGGTTGTCGCGGGTGATACCGGCGTTGTTCACCAGGATGCTCACCGGACCATGCGCCTCGCCGATGGTCTTGACGACCTCGGTCACGGCCTCGGCATCGGTGACGTTGAGGGTCATGCCCTGCCCCTTGATGCCGGCCTCCTTCATATAGGCGCTGATCGCCTCGGCGCCCTTGTCGCTGGTGGCGGTGCCGATGACGGTCGCACCCTGCTGTCCCAGGGCCACGGCGATAGCACGGCCGATGCCGCGGCTGGCGCCGGTGACCAGCGCGATTTCTCCTTCAAGCTTCATCAGGCTTTCTCTCCGCACAGGCCGAGGGCGGACGCGAGCGAGGTCGCATCGAGCACGCACTGGGCCGAAATGGACTTGTCGATTCGTTTGGTGAGGCCGGCCAGGACCTTGCCGGGGCCGAATTCTACGATGTCGGTGACACCGTCGGCCGCCAACCGGTTAACAGTTTCCACCCAGCGCACCGGGCTGTAGAGCTGGCGGGCCAGCGCGTCGCGAATGCGGTCAGGCTCATCGTGGCTGGCAACGTCGGCGTTGTGGATCACCGGGATGGACGGGGCCTGGATGGCCACGCCGGCCAGGCGCTCGGCGAGCTGATCACCGGCGCTGCGCATCAGGCTGCAGTGCGAGGGCACGCTCACGGGCAGCTTCAGTGCCCGCTTGGCGCCGGCCTCGGAGGCGGCGGCCACGGCACGCTCGACGGCGGCAGCCGACCCGGCGATCACCACCTGGCCCGGCGAGTTGAAGTTGACCGCCTCGACCACCTCGCCCTGCGCGGCGCCTTCGCAGACGGCCTGCACGGCGTCGTCGGCCAGCCCCAGGATGGCCGCCATCGCCCCCTGGCCTTCCGGCACCGCCGCCTGCATCAGGCGGCCGCGCTCGCGCACCAGGGTGACGGCCGCGTCGAACTCCATGGCGCCGGCACAGACCAGGGCGGTGTACTCGCCCAGGCTGTGCCCGGCCATGGCCTGCGGCAGGCAGCCGCCCTGGGCCTTCCACACGCGCCAGACGGCGACGCCCGCCGCCAGCATGGCCGGCTGCGTGTTCTCGGTGCTGTTGAGCTCGCTCTCGGGGCCGTTCTGGGTCAGCGACCAGAGGTCGAAGCCCAGTGCGTCGGAGGCCTCCTGGAAGGTCTCGCGCACCTGGTAGTACTTGTCGCCCAGCTCGGCGAGCATGCCCATGGACTGGGAGCCCTGGCCGGGGAAAACGGCTGCAAAGGTCATGTTGGTGGTGGCCTCTTGCCTGGTTGTCTATTGTTTATCTGATGGCGACGCCGGCGAAGGCGCGTAGTGTAGGCAAAGCATCGAGGCAGCGCAAATGCGCCGGTGGGGATAAAAATGCCCGAAAATCAATCCGGAATGGGCGGCAAATGCTTGTTTTATCCGGCAGGTTGTCGATAATACCGGCTGGTCAAAACGGCGCAGCCTCTAACCCTCAAGGCATATGGCAAAAGAAGATCACATCGAGATGGAAGGCACGGTGGTCGACACCCTGCCCAACACGATGTTCCGAGTGGAACTGGACAACGGTCACGTGGTGACGGCCCATATCTCCGGCCGCATGCGCAAGAACTACATCCGCATCCTCACCGGCGACCGCGTCACCGTGCAGCTGACGCCCTACGACCTCACCAAGGGGCGCATCACCTACCGCAACCGCTAGCCCCTGGCGACTGCGTAAAACCGAGATACCGGAGGCGGTGCCTAGTGCACCGCCTCTTTCGTTTCGTATTCGAGTTTCAGCCCGTCCTCGCCGGCCGTGATGCGCACCTCGCCACCGCCTGCCAGTTTCCCGAACAGGATCTCGTTGGCCAGCGGCTTCTTGATGTGCTCCTGGATCACACGGGCCATGGGCCGCGCCCCCATCTGCGGATCGTAGCCGCGCTCGGCCAGCCAGTGCCGCGCCGAGTCCTCCACCACCAGCGTGACCTTCTTCTCTTCCAGCTGGGATTCGAGCTGGATGATGAACTTGTCCACCACGTTGACGATGGTGCGCGGGTCCAGCGACTTGAACTGGATGATGGCATCCAGGCGGTTGCGGAATTCCGGCGAGAAGGTCTTCTTGATGGTCTCCATCGCGTCGGTGGTGTGATCCTGCGGGGTGAAACCCACGGTCTTGCGCGTCAGCGATTCGGCGCCGGCGTTGCTGGTCATCACGATCGCCACGTTGCGGAAATCCACCTTGCGCCCGTTGGTGTCGGTGAGCGTACCGTGGTCCATCACCTGCAGCAGCAGATTGAAGACATCCGGGTGGGCCTTCTCGATCTCGTCGAGCAGCAGCACGGCATGCGGATGCTTGAGCACGGCGTCGGTGAGCAGCCCGCCCTCGTCGTAGCCGACGTAGCCCGGCGGCGCGCCGATCAGGCGCGAGACGGTGTGCCGCTCCATATACTCGGACATGTCGAAACGCAGCAGTTCGATGCCCATGATACGGGCGAGCTGGCGCGTCACCTCGGTCTTGCCCACGCCGGTGGGGCCGGCGAACAGGAAGGAGCCGATCGGCTTGTCGGGGTCGCCCAGGCCGGAACGCGACATCTTGATCGCCGAGGCCAGCAGGTCGATGGCCTCGTCCTGGCCGAAGACCACCATCTTCAGGTCGCGCTCCAGGTTCTTCAGCGTCTCCATGTCGGAGGCGGAGACGTTCTTGGCCGGGATGCGGGCGATCTTGGCGACGATGTCCTCGATGTCGCGGATGCCGATGGTCTTCTTGCGGCTGCTCTCCGGCTGCAGGCGGCGGCTGGCGCCGGCCTCGTCGATGACGTCGATGGCCTTGTCCGGCAGATGGCGGTCGGAGATGTACTTCTCCGACAGCTCGGCCGCCGCGCGCAGGGCCTTGCTGGTGTACTTCACCGAATGATGTTCCTCGAAGCGCGACTTCAGCCCCTTGAGGATCTCGAAGGTCTCGTCCACGCTCGGCTCGTTCACGTCGATCTTCTGGAAGCGGCGGGCCAGGGCGCGGTCCTTCTCGAAGATGCCGCGGTATTCCTGGTAGGTGGTGGAGCCGATGCACTTGAGCTCGCCCGAGGCCAGCATGGGCTTGATCAGGTTGGAGGCGTCCATCACGCCACCCGAGGCCGAGCCCGCGCCGATGATGGTGTGGATCTCGTCGATGAACAGGATCGCGCCCGGCTCCTTCTTCAGCTGGCGCAACACGCCCTTGAGGCGCTTCTCGAAGTCGCCGCGGTACTTGGTGCCGGCCACCAGGGCGCCGAGGTCCAGCGAGTAGATGGTGCTGTCGGCCAGCACCTCCGGCACCTCCTCGTCGACGATCTTCTTCGCCAGGCCCTCGGCAATCGCGGTCTTGCCCACGCCGGCCTCGCCAACCAGCAGGGGGTTGTTCTTGCGCCGGCGACACAGGATCTGGATGGTGCGCTCCACCTCGTTGCCGCGGCCGATGAGCGGGTCGATCTTGCCCTGGATGGCCTGGGCGTTGAGGTTGGTGGCGAACTCGTCCAGCGGACTGCGGCGCGACTCCTCGTCCTCGCCCTCGCCCTCTTCCGGCACGATGTGTTCCTCGCCCATCTCCTCCTCGTCGCCGATGCGCGAAATACCGTGGGAGAGGTAGTTCACCACGTCCAGCCGCGTGAGATCGTACTTGGCCAGCAGGTAGACGGCCTGCGAATCCTGCTCGCCGAAGATGGCCACCAGCACGTTGGCGCCGTTGACCTCCTTCTTGCCGGAAGACTGCACGTGGAACACGGCGCGCTGCAGCACGCGCTGGAAACCGAGCGTGGGCTGGGTGTCGCGCGGATCCTCCGGCGGCAGCAGCGGGGTGTTGTCGTCGATGAACACGGCGAGGTCGTGGCGCAGCTCGTCCAGGTCCACGCCGCAGGCGCGCATCACGCTGGCCGCCGTCGCGTTGTCGACGAGCGCGAGCAGCAGATGCTCGACGGTCATGAATTCATGACGGCTCTCGCGGGCGTTCTTGAAGGCCGCGTTGAGGGAAAACTCGAGTTCTTTGCTGAGCATGGGCTCTCTCTGTCGTTCCGGCTGGCTGATGTACCGGCTGGGCCGGGTCTGGCTGCTGCCTGTGGGGCGTCCGGGCCGGATTCAGTCCGCTTCTTCCATGGAACACAGCAACGGATGCTGGTTCTCGCGGGCGTAGTCGTTCACCTGGGCCACCTTGGTCTCGGCGATGTCGCGGGTGTAGATGCCGCACACGCCCTTGCCCTTGGTGTGCACTGCGAGCATCACGCGCGTGGCGCGCTCGCGGTCCATGTTGAAGAAGGTCTCCAGCACCAGGACCACGAACTCCATCGGCGTGTAGTCATCGTTCAGCAGCACCACCTTGTACATGGGCGGGCGCTTGACCCGGGGCTTCGATTCCTCGACGAGCAGGCCGTCGTCGTGATCCTGTCTGTGTTGCTCTGCCATTGATCTGAGTCTAGTTCAGTTGCCGTATTGCCGACCCGGTGCGGCGGGACCCAGAGTATACCGCAGCGCCGCGTTTCACCCAACGGGCAGCATCGCAAAAGCGCGGCTTAACCCATTGATTGATCGGGTTTTTCAAAGAACTGAGACTGGTCATGCAAAACGAAAGTTCCACCGCGGCCTCTCTGCCCGGCCGGCCGGACGGCGGCGCGTCCCGGCGCCGGGCTGCATGATATGATGCGCCGATGACCTGGAAGCCGAATGTCACCGTGGCCTGCGTGGCCGAGCGCGAGGGGCGCTTCCTGCTCGTGGAGGAGCGGGAGGCCGGCCGCGCCGTGCTCAACCAGCCCGCCGGGCACCTGGAGGAAGGCGAGAGCCTGCTCGAGGCGGCGGTGCGCGAGACCCGCGAGGAGACCGGGCACGACTTCCGCCCCACGGCCCTGGTCGGGCTGTATCGCTGGGTGCATCCGGCCTCGGGCCTCACCTTCCTGCGCGCCGCCTTCACCGGCGAGCTCGGCGAACCGGTGCCCGGGGCAACCCTGGACCCCGACATCGTCGCCACCCACTGGCTGGACCGCGAGTCCCTGCTGGGCTCCGCCCTGGGCCTGCGCAGCCCCCTGGTGCTGCGCTGCATCGACGACTACCTGGCCGGCCGGCGCTATCCCCTCGAACTGCTCACCGATCTCGACCACAGGGAATCGGCATGACCGCCCGCGCGCCCCGCGTCATCGTCGGCATGTCCGGCGGCGTCGACTCGTCGGTCGCCGCCCTGCGCCTGCTCGAACAGGGCTATCGCGTCGAGGGCCTGTTCATGAAGAACTGGGAGGATGACGACGACGCGGACTACTGCGCCGCCGCCCAGGACCTCGCCGACGCCCAGGCCGTGTGCAGCGATCTGGAGATCGTGCTGCACAAGGTGAACTTCGCCCGCCAGTACTGGGACCGGGTCTTCGCCTACTTCCTCGAGGAATACCGCCGCGGCCGCACGCCCAACCCGGACGTGATGTGCAACAAGGAGATCAAGTTCAAGGCCTTCCTCGACTACGCCCTGGAACTGGGCGCCGATTACATCGCCACCGGTCATTACGCACGGGTGGAACACGGCGAGCGCGCCCGCCTGCTGCGCGGCGTGGATGCCAACAAGGACCAGAGCTACTTCCTCTACGCCCTGGGCCAGGCGCCGCTCGCCCGCAGCCTGTTCCCCGTCGGCGAACTGGAAAAGCCCCGCGTGCGCGAGATCGCCGCAAAGGCCGGCTTCGTCACCTCCACCAAGAAGGACAGCACCGGCATCTGCTTCATCGGCGAGCGCAAGTTCCGCGACTTCCTCGCCCGCTACCTGCCCGCCCGGCCCGGCCCCATCGTCACGGCGGACGGCGAGACGCTGGGCGAGCACCAGGGGCTCATGTACTACACCCTGGGCCAGCGCCAGGGGCTGGGCATCGGCGGGGTGCGGGATGCGGGCGAGGCGCCCTGGTTCGTGGTGGCCAAGGACCTCGCGCAGAACCGGCTGATCGTCGGCCAGGGGCACGACCACCCGCTGCTGTATCATCCCGCCCTGCTGGCCCGGCAGGTCCACTGGATCGCGGGCGAGGCACCCGCCTGGCCCCTGTCCTGCACGGCGAAGATCCGCTATCGTCAGCCCGACCAGGCCTGCACCGTCACGCTGCGCGGGACGGATGCCCTGGCGGTGCACTTTGACGAGCCGCAGCGCGCCATCACGCCGGGCCAGTCCATCGTCTTCTACGACGGCGCGGTCTGCCTGGGCGGCGCCATCATCGAAGACCCCATCGACCATCCGTAACAACAGGTAGCCCCGTGACACCGAGCATCGAAAATCGCGCCATCGCCATGGCCGCCCTGTTCCAGTGTGCCGAACTCGTGCGCCAGGTCGCCTGGGAAGGCTCGGCCGACCCCGCCGCCTTCGAGACCTGCATCAAGAGCCTGTTCACGCTCGAGGCCGAGGGCGTCGAGGCCATCTACGGCGAACTGTCGAACCTGCGCCTGGGCTTCAACGTGCTGGAACAGCAGCTGGGCCAGCAGAACACCACCCGCGAGATGGAGATCACCCGTTACGTCGTCACGCTGCTGCACCTGGAGCGCCGCCTGCGCAAGCGCCCGGACCTGGTGTCCGCCATCCAGGAGGGCGTGCAGACGGCCGAAAAGCAGTTCGAGTTCTTCTCCGCCACGCATGCCAATACCGTGGCGCGGCTGGCCGAGCTCTACCAGAACACCATCAGCCAGATGGGGCCGCGCATCATCGTGCAGGGCGACCAGGGCCACCTGAGCAACCCGGACAACGCCGCCCGTATCCGCGCCCTGCTGCTGGCGGGCATCCGTGCCGCCGTGCTCTGGCGCCAGGCCGGCGGTTCACGCTGGAGTCTCATCTTCGGACGCACCAAACTGGTCGCCGCGGCGCGCCGGCTGGGGCCGCATTAGCCCGGCGCGGCACCCCCGCCCCTACCGTTTCGGGGCCAAATCGCCGATAATTACGCGCTTTCGCGCCGAAAAACGCGCGCAAGACGAACAACCTCCAACACGCAGGACAGACCATGGCTGATACCTTCAAGACCCGCTCCCATCTCGACGTCAACGGCAAAACCTACGAGATCTTCCGCCTGAGCGGGCTGGACAAGGCACAGCGCCTGCCCTACTCCCTGAAGATCCTCCTGGAGAACCTGCTGCGCTTCGAGGACGGCAAGAGCGTGAGCGCCGACGACATCCAGGCCCTGCTCGACTGGGACCCCAAGGCCCAGCCGTCCAAGGAGATCGCCTACCGCCCGGCGCGCGTGCTGATGCAGGACTTCACCGGCGTGCCGGCGGTGGTGGACCTCGCCGCCATGCGCGACGCCATGAAGGCCCTGGGCGGCGACCCGGCGAAGATCAACCCGCTGCAGCCGGCCGAGCTCGTGATCGACCACTCCGTGCAGGTCGACAACTTCGGCGACACCAGCGCTTTCTCGCTCAACGAGAAGCTCGAGTACCAGCGCAACAAAGAACGTTACGCCTTCCTGAAGTGGGGCCAGGAGGCCTTCGACAACTTCAAGGTCGTGCCGCCGGAAACCGGCATCGTGCACCAGGTCAACCTCGAGTACCTGGCGCGCGGCGTGTTCGCCATGGAGAACAACGGCGTGCTGCAGGCCTACCCCGACACCCTGGTGGGCACCGACTCGCACACCACCATGATCAACGGCCTGGGCGTGCTCGGCTGGGGCGTGGGCGGCATCGAGGCCGAGGCCGCCATGCTCGGCCAGCCGGTCACCATGCTCATCCCGCAGGTCGTGGGCTTCAAGCTCACCGGCCAGCTGCCCGAGGGCGCCACCGCCACCGACCTGGTGCTGACCATCGTCGAGATGCTGCGCGCCAAGGGCGTGGTCGGCAAGTTCGTGGAGTTCTTCGGCGACGGCCTGGATCACCTGCCGCTGGCCGACCGCGCCACCATCGCCAACATGGCCCCCGAGTACGGCGCCACCTGCGGCATCTTCCCCATCGACGACGAGACCCTCACCTACCTGCGCCTCTCCGGCCGCAGTGCCGACGAGGTCGCGCTGGTGCAGGCCTATGCACAGGCCCAGGGCATGTTCCGCGAGACCGGCGCCACCGAGGCCGCCTACAGCGACACCCTGGCGCTGGACATGTCCACGGTCGAGCCCAGCCTGGCCGGCCCCAAGCGCCCGCAGGACCGCGTGAAGCTCGGCGAGGCCAAGGGCTCGGTACGCGCCGTCATCGACGCCATGCTCGACGAGCGCGCCCTGGCCGGCGCCAAGGACGTGGAGGCCGATCGCTTCGAGGGCGAAGGCGGCCACACCGCCGTCGGCGTCGAGCATCAGGCCGAGCAGAAGCCGCGCCACACCGTCTCGCACAGGGGCCAGCAGTTCCACATGGACCACGGCATGGTGGTGATCGCGGCCATCACCTCCTGCACCAACACCTCCAACCCCTCCGTCATGGTGGGCGCGGGCCTGGTGGCGAAGAAGGCCCGCGAGCGCGGCCTGGCCGTCAAGCCCTGGGTGAAGACCTCCCTGGCCCCCGGCTCGCGCGTGGTCACCGACTACCTCGACAAGGCCGGCCTCACCGAGCACCTCGACGCGCTGGGCTTCAACCTGGTCGGCTACGGCTGCACCACCTGCATCGGCAACTCGGGTCCGCTGCCCGAGGCCATCAGCGAGGCCATCCTGGAAGACGACCTGGTGGTCTGCTCCGTGCTGTCGGGCAACCGCAACTTCGAGGGGCGCATCCACTCCGAGGTGCGCATGAACTACCTCGCCTCGCCGCCGCTGGTGGTGGCCTACGCCATCGCCGGGCGCATGGACATCGACCCGTACAACGAGCCGCTGGCCACCGATGCCGACGGCAACGACGTCTACCTGAAGGACATCTGGCCCACCCAGGCCGAGATCCAGGCCGTGGTCGGCGGCTCGGTGAGCGCCGAGGGCTTCGCCAACGCCTACGCCGACGTCTTCAAGGGCAACGAGGCCTGGAACAAGCTGGAGTCGCCGAAGGGCCAGCTCTTCGCCTGGTCGGACGATTCCACCTACGTGCAGAACCCGCCCTACTTCGTCGACATGGCGAAGGAACCGGGCGCGGTCGCCGACATCAAGGGTGCGCGCGTGCTCGCGCTGCTGGGCGACTCGGTCACCACCGACCACATCTCCCCGGCCGGTGCCATCAAGGCCGACAGCCCCGCGGGCAAGTACCTGCAGGCGCACGGCGTCGCCCCCGCCGACTTCAACTCCTACGGCTCGCGCCGCGGCAATCACGAGGTGATGATGCGCGGCACCTTCGCCAACGTGCGCCTGCGCAACCTGCTCGCGCCCGGCACCGAGGGTGGCGTCACCCTGCACCTGCCGGACGGCGAGGCCATGTCGATCTACGATGCGGCCATGAAATACGCCGACGAGGGCGTGCCCACCATCGTGCTCGCCGGCAAGGAATACGGCTCCGGCTCCTCGCGCGACTGGGCGGCCAAGGGCCCGCGCCTGCTGGGCGTGCAGGCCGTCATCGCCGAGAGCTACGAGCGCATCCACCGCTCCAACCTGGTGGGCATGGGCGTGCTGCCGCTGGAGTTCCTGCCGGGCGAGAACCCGTCCACACTGGGTCTTGCAGGCACCGAGGCCTTCGACATCGAGGGCCTGGACAACGGCAACGCGAAGGAAGTCACCATCACCGCCACCGCGACCGATGGCAGCCGCAGCCAGTTCAAGGCCCGAGTGCGCATCGACACGCCGGTGGAGGCCGACTACTACCGCAACGGCGGCATCCTGCACTACGTGCTGCGCCAGCTGGCCAGCGCCTGAGCCGCCGCTCGCCGGGACGTCGCGTCCCCGCGGGCCCCGTCCCGGGAACCATCGGGGCGCATCCCACTCTAGAAAACGAGCATCCCGTTCGCCTCTTCCAGACCAGGCGCCTGCCGGAACGCGTCGCCTGTAACGCACAAACAACCCGGACAGCATGCATTCAAATCGATTACTGACACGACTCCTGCCGCTGCTGGCCGCCGTCGGGCTGCTGGCTGGCTGTGCGTCATTGCAGCCGCCGGCCAAGCGCCCCGTCAGCCAGGAGCAGTTCGAGGCACGTCTGGACGCCCTCGAGACAAGGCTGCTCACGCATCTGGAAGCACTTTCATCCCGTCACCACACCCGCATCGACCGCATGGACGAGGAACTCCTGTCCATCCGCGACGAACTGCAGTGGATCCAGCAGACGCAGGCCATCCAGGCGGAGAAGCTCGGGCGCGTACTGCGGGAAGACAACCGCAACGAGGAGACGGAGGTCGTGCAGACCGGGCAGATGCCCTCCGACAACAAGATCGTGCTCGGCCGTCAGGAATGGGTCGGCTTTCCGGACATCGGCACCTACCTGAAGGCGCGCGTCGATTCCGGCGCCAACACCTCCTCGCTCTCGGCGCGCGAGATCACCGACTTCGAGCGCGACGGCGAGGAATGGGTGCGCTTCAAGCTGGCCCTGGCGGACGACGAGGACGACGTGGTGGAGCGCGTGCGCGACCGATGGATCGAGGCCCCGCTGCTGCGCAAGGTGCGCATCATCCAGGCCGCGGGCACCGATACCCGCCCCGTGGTGAGACTGCTCATGACCCTCGGCCCCATCCGCCAGGAAGTGGAGTTCACCCTCAACGACCGCACCGACCTCAGCTACCCGGTGCTGCTGGGCCGCCGCTTCATGATGGACATCGCCGACATCGACGTGAGCCGCAAGTACATCTACGAGCGCCCCGAGTTTCCCGAGCCGGTTGACGGGCAGGGCGAAACCGGCGGCAACGGGGATTAGGCCGGCACATGCCACGACGCATCAGCCTGTACGTGATGGTGGCGATCTTCCTGATCGCCGGCCTGGCACTCACCCTGTATCGCCACCTCGAGCTGCAGGTGCCCTGGACGCCGGGCGAGACGCGCCAGGTGTGGCACGTCGAGGCCCTGGTGAGCTTCGATGCCCAGGGCGAGCCGGCCAGGGTGACGCTGGCCCTGCCGGACGACCTCGACGGCTACCGGCTGCTGAGCGAGCACACCGCCTCGCCAGGCTATGGACTGCATTATGTCGACACCGAGGTCGGGCGCCGTGCGGAGTGGACGATCCGGCAGGCCCTTGGCAGCCAGCAGATCTACTATTCCGCCCAGTTCCTGGTGGACGACGACACCCGCGGCACCCCGGCCCCCACCCCGGCACTGCCCGAACGCGTGGTCTGGGAGCACCCCCTGGGCACCGCCGCCGCGCAGGTCATCGAGTCGGCGCGCCAGCGTTCCGCCGACAGCGTCAGCCTGGCCCGCGAGATCGCCCGCCGGGTCACCGGCGAGACGGGCAACGACGAGAACATCCGCCTGCTGAAGTCCCGCTTCGACACCCCCGAACTGCTGCTGCGCCTGCTGCATCAGGCCGGCGTGCCCGCACGCATGGAACAGGGGCTGATACTGGAGGACGGCCGGCGCCGCCAGGCGCTGGAGCCCTGGGTGGTGGTCTTCGACGGCGAACGGCAGCTGCTGCTCGACCCGCGCACCGGCCGCACCGGTCAGCCGGACCACCTCCTGCTGTGGGAGACCGGCGGCCAGCCAGTGCTGGAGGTTGTCGGCGGCAGCGGTTCACGCCTGAGCTTTTCCATGCTGCGCCGCGACGAACCGGCGGCCATCGCCGCGCAGAACAACCTGCAGGCCGGCGGCGTGCTCGACTTCTCCATCCACTCGCTGCCGCTGGAAGAACAGGCCCTGTTCAAGAACATCCTGCTCATCCCCATCGGCGCGCTGGTCACGGTCATCCTGCGCATCCTCATCGGCATCCGCACCTCGGGCACCTTCATGCCGGTGCTCATCGCCATGGCCTTCATGCACACCACCCTG
>JAJLKJ010000010.1:0-6612 GCA_033839185.1 Gammaproteobacteria bacterium | reverse complement strand
ACGGGCCATCCGGGCAATCGGCCCTTTTGTACCTGACGAGCTGGTGGTGACGGGACGGTTTCCGCTATAACAGGCTGCTGATGGCCCAACCCCGAGAAAGGATGCCCATGGCCCCGCCCGTCTCCACCCAGCTCGACACCTGGCTCGCCCGCATCGGGCATGGCGGCTTGCCGATACTCTCGGAAACGGACCGCCAGATCGCGGCGCTGGCGCGGCGCGACGGCAGCACGGCCAACGAGCTGGCAACGGTCATCCTGCGCGATCCGGCCATGACCTCCCAGGTCCTGCGCGTGGCCAATACCGTCTTCTACAATCCCACCCGGCATCGCATCAGCACCATCAGCCGTGCGGTGGTCGTGCTCGGTTTCAATGCCATCTTCACCATCTGCGTCTCCAAGACCGTGCTCGATGCCTTCGGCGGCGCCGATGCCCAGCAGGAGGCCCTGGCCGCGATCGCCCGTTCGCTGCATGCCGGCGTCCAGGCCCGCGCCTTCGCCGAGCTGCTCCGGCCGAGCCAGCTCGGTGACTTCGAGCCGGAGGACGTCTTCATCGCCGCCCTGCTCTTCAACCTGGGCGAGATCGCCCTGTGGACCCATGCCCCCGACAAGGCCCGGGAGATCATCCGCCAGGCGAGGAATGGCGGCATGGGCGATGAAGCCAGCCAGCGCGCCGTACTGGGCTTCACGCTGGCCGAGCTCACCTGCGCCCTGAGCCGGGACTGGCACCTGAGCCCGTTGCTGGACCAGACGCTGTCGCCCGAGCACGGCAAGGCCACCCTCGGTCGCCTGATCCGGCGGGCCAACGACGTGAGCGAGGCACTGGCAGGGGGGCAGCGCGAGCGCCTGCTGGAACTGGCCGATCAGGTCGCGGATCTCCTGCAGCAGAAACCCCGCGACATGCGCGAACGCATCCACGCCAGCCTGGAGGCCGCACGGGAACTGGTGGCGGGCTACGGCCTGGACACCACGGCACTGGAGGCCGTGGCCGCCGAGACGAACAGCCCGCATCAGCCGGTGGCGCCGCCGGACCGGCAGACGGTGCAACTGCAGATACTGGGCGAGATCGCGGCCCTGCTCGGCGAACGCACCGAGGCGGGGCTGCTGCTGGAGATGGTGACCGAGGGGATCTATCGGGGCGTGGGACTGGCGCGGGTGCTGTTGCTGCTGCTGAGCAAGAACCGGCAGCAGCTGGTGACGAAGATCGCCCTCGGCCAGGACGCCGATGCACTGCGCAAGGACCTGCAGCTCTCGCTGGCCACGGCCCCGCGCCTGCAGGCGTTACTGAAGGCCGGTCAGCCAGCCTGGCTGCGGGCCGGCGAGGGGCGCGACGCCGTGCTGGCGCGCGCGGTCGGGGAACAGGCCTGTTTTCTCATGCCCGTCGGCCTGCCCGGCCACATGATCGGCCTGCTGTACGCGGACCAGGGGAGCGCCCCCGACGCCCCGCCACTTGGCGAGGCCGACTACCAGGGCTTTCGCCTGTTCGGCCGGCAGGCCAGCCTGGGGCTGGCCTATCTGGACCCCCGCTAGGCGCGCGGAAAGCGCCCGCCCGAGCGGTTCGATGGCCGGCTAGAGTCGGATCTCCGCCACCGGCAGCCACTCCACCTCGATATTGCTCTGCGGCGCCTCGGGGATTCGCCGGTCGGCACGCACGATGTCGCCATCGCGATCCAGGATCGGGAATTCCGCCCCTTCGACCGCCGCCCCCCGGTCGCTCGCCCGGCGGGCGGGATGGGGCTGGCCTCGAAAACTTAGTACATTGGACATGGCTTTTTATCCTGTGCATTAAGTACGACTCATAACCTATTGAATAAAAAGGCCAGAGTCAAGCGAGGCGGCACCCTCCCCGTGATAGCGCGCACACTTCCTGCACGACACCCCCACACCGGCCACCGGGATGTGATCGATGCCACAGCCCCTCGGCACGCAGGGCACATAATCACCCTCCACGGATTTTCAGCGACAGGAGGACAGGGATATGCGCGCCTACAGAACGCATGTGCACCACCAGCCGCAGATCACGTTTGCACGTATCGCCCGCGCCGCCACCCTGGTGGCCGCCTTCGTCTACACTGTGCATCTGCTCTATAACTGACTGCGTGGAAGGGCCGGCAACGCGGCCAGAGGAAACGGTCGGGCCCGGGTCACACGGGCCCGACGGCAGATCGGCCAGCCGCTCAGCCGGCCAGGAAGGGAGAAGGGTCAGGCCAGGCGGAAACCCAGCTTCACCGCCCGGGGATCGTCCGGCGGCAAACCCAGGTACATCACGCCACTACCCGACAGCGCCAGCTGCTCGCCACTGAGGTGGTGGGTCACGCCGTCGGCATCCACCACGAAGGTGCCATTGCTGCTCGAGTCGGTCACGACGAAGTGACCGTCGTCCCAGCTGATGCTCAGGTGTCGGCGGGACACGGTCCTGGAGTCGGCACGCAGATCGCTGTCGCTGTGGCGGCCGACCACGAACCCGCTCACCGGGGCGTCTAGCGCCACCTCCTGCCCCGATAGGTCCAGGACCAGCCGCGACGCGGCGGTCGTCTCGGCCACGGCCGGTGCCGACTCGACCGCATCCTCCACCGGCGCCTGCCGGTACCGGCGCTCCACGACCCGGCGACGGTTCCGGGTGATCAGGTTGCCGTCACTGTCTACCAGCGGATAATTCGGTCGGTGGCCATAGCGGCGGCGGTCGCCTTTGCGTCTCTCGGTCATGGGCATGTGTCGATGACAGGGTATCGTGGATGAATTATAACAAGCATAAGGTTGTGTCGATGTGGCAACAAGCGTGCTTCATCGGCGCGACACGTTCCGCCCGCATGCATGGAGTCACATGACCTACCAGCACATCATCGCCGCCGTCGATTTCTCGGCTGCCTCGCACCGGGTGCTCGAACGCGCCATGGATCTCACGCGCCGGCACGAGGCGCGCCTGACGCTGATCCATGTCTTCGAGTATTTTCCCCCGCTGGACATCGCCGATACCCCACTGGGCTCGGTGAGCTGGGGCGTGAACGAGCAGGAACTGGTGGAACTGCATCGCCAGCAGCTCGAGAAGCTCGCGGCCAGTCTCGCCGATCCGCCCATCCTGCATCACCTGCTCACCGGCAACCCGCGCGACGAGATCGTGGGCCATGCCCGTGAACAGCAGGCCGACCTGATCGTGATCGGTTCGCACGGCCGCCGCGGCATCGGTCGCCTGCTGGGCTCCACGGCGGCGGCGGTGCTGCACCATGCGCCCTGCGACGTCCTCGCGGTGCGCATACGCGACGATGCCTGAACCGCAGTACCTGTTCGTCTATGGCACGCTGCGACAGGATAGCCATCATCCCATGTCGCAGGTGTTACAGCGCCATGCCCGGCGGCTGGGAGCGGCCGTCTTTGCCGGCCGCCTGTATCGCGTGAGCTGGTACCCCGGCGCCCGGGACGCGGCGCGCCCGGGTGAGGTCGTCCAGGGCGAGCTCTACCAGCTCCTCCGTCCGGGCTGCCTGCAGACCCTGGACGCCTACGAAGGCCCCGACTTTGCCCGCGTGCAACGCGAGGTGCGCACCGGGCCACGGCATTACACGGCCTGGATCTATCTCTACACGCCCGCAGTGGCGGATCTGCCGCGCATTCCGGGCGGCGACTTCGCCGCCATCACCCGCCGCGGTGCTCATACGCGGTGACGACTCTCACCCGCCTCCAGGCCACCCGCGATGAGATGGGCCGCGCGCAGCGGCTCGGGTATCCGTGAATGCAGCGCGAAGCGCGCCAGCACCTCGCCGGCCGCCTCCCGGCTCAGGCCGGCGCGCTGCACGTAGACGCCCGCCAGGGGCTCCATCGGTCCGGCGGCCTCGATCAGCTGCCACTTGCGCGCCCCGCCACGGACCTTCTCCAGCAATGCCCGCCGGATGGCCGGCAGGTCGGGGGCCTGCCTCGCCACCACCAGTATCGGCAGTTGCAGGGCCTCGTGCAGGGCATGAATATCGATCACGTTGAAGCCGGCGAAGGCGATCCCCTGGGTCATCACCAGCTGCAGGTGCCGGCGAAAGCGCGAACCCGCGACCAGGCGCGTCAGCACCTCGGTGGCATTGCGCCCGTCGCGGCGCACCCGGCCGCTGAGCACACCGTCCAGGCGGGCACCGGCATAGACCGTACCCACGATGCGCACATCGCCGCGATGCGCGCGGTCGAAGGGGGCATCGTCGAAGCCGATCACATGCGACAGGGACATGCTGCTCCTCTCCCGGCTCAGGAACCCGCCGCCGGGCCGTCATAGCCGACATCGAGTATCACCCACCTCTCCTCGCCCCGCGGCAGGGAGACCGTCACCTCGTCGTCGATCCGCCTGCCGAGCAGGGCGCGCGCCAACGGGGAGTCCATGCTGATGTAGGCAGGGTCCGCGTCGAACTCGTCCGGCCCGACGATGCGATAGCGGCGCTGCGCCCCCGCCGCGTCCTCCAGGTCCACCCAGGCACCGAAGAAGATCCGGTCGGGATCGTCCGGCGCCCGGTCCACGACCTTGAGTTCGGCCAGCCGCTTTTGCAGGAAGCGCACCCGGCGATCGATCTCGCGCAGGCGCTTCTTGCCGTAGATGTACTCGGCGTTCTCGGAGCGGTCACCAAGCGCCGCCGCCTCCTGCACCGCCTTCGTCACCTGCGGTCGCTCCACGCTCCACAGCTGGTGCAGCTCCTCGCGCAGACGCCGCACCCCTTCCGGGGTGATATACGCCGAACCACGCCCGAGCGGCGCGCGATAACGTCCCATGCGAATAAACCATCTCATCCAATGCCTGCAGCGAGTGTGCCGCAGGCGGGCCAGTCGGCCAAGGAGCATCTGCCGTCCATCGGTCCGACAGGCATTTCATCCGTTTTTTTACGCCACCCGGCATGTGAACCAGCTCACATTTCTTCAGGCTTTGCTAAAGTCAGAGCATAGGGTGAGGGAAGCAGTGCGCATACCCTGCGCGGCCGGCCGAGACACGCTGAGCCCGCCACGCGTACGATGAAGGGAGTCCAGACCGACTGGAGGCAGCACCGGTGAAGACGGCCGGGCCTCCATCAACCGGAGGACCTCGGCATGAAGAAACAGCACCTCAGCAACGGCATTGTCCTGGCAGCGGCCTGGCTGGCCCTGGCCGCCGTATCCGGCCTGGCCTTCCAGGAACCGGCCACCACGACTGCACAGGCCACGTTGCCCGCCATCCCGGCCGGGTCACCGACGCCCAGGCAGGAATCCCTGCACATCACCCCGCCCGGCAAGGCCAGCGAGGCCGAGAAGGAAAACAGCGGGCAGGGCTGGAAGCGGCGCCGTACGGCCGTGGCCTAGTAGATGCGGCCTAGTAGATCGGGTGCAGGAACAACAGGTCGATGAGGGCACCCAGGGTCGCGGCCAGGGCCACCAGGAGGAGGACGAGCACGGCACCGCCGAACCGCCGCCCGAACAGCGCCTGACCGGCCAGCAGCACGCGTTCGGTGCGGGATGGTGCTGGCACCTCCTCGATGTGGACGTCGCGTCCGCTGAGATAGGGGATGCCGTTGATGTATTTGAGTTTTCCCGGTTGTCGCCTGTCCATTACCGCATCCCTGTAGCCGGGCCAGCCCGGCGTATCCACCGAGCCTAGTCCAGGTCCGGGGCTTTGGCGAGCTGGCTCAGCGCGGCTCCGTGCCCCGTTCCTCCGCGTCGGCGATCTTGCCGAGCTTCCAGTCCCGGTGCCGCAGCATCACCTCGACCACCTGGTCCGGATCGTCGCACAGCTCGATGTAGCGCAGATCCTCTTCGCCGATCGCGCCATGGTGCAGCATGGTGCCGCGGATCCAGTCGAGCAGCCCCTGCCAGTACTCGCTGCCATAGAGCACCAGCGGCATGGGGTAGATCTTGTGGGTCTGCAGCAGCGTGAGCGCCTCGAAGAACTCGTCCAGCGTGCCGAACCCGCCGGGCAGGCAGACGTAGCCCATGGAGTGCTTCACGAACATCACCTTGCGCGCGAAGAAGTAGCGAAACTCCAGCGACAGGTTCTGATAGGGGTTGGGCTTCTGCTCGGTCGGCAGGGTGATGTTGAGCCCCACCGAACTCCCCCCTCCCTCGGCTGCCCCGCGGTTGGCGGCCTCCATGATGCCCGGCCCGCCGCCGGTGATCACGGAGAAGCCGGCGGCGGCGAGGCGATGGCTGATGGTCTGCGCCGCCTGGTAATACGTGTCGTCTGGCGTGAGCCGCGCCGAACCGAACACGGAGACGGCGAAGCCCAGGTCGGAGAGCTTGTCGAAGCCCTCGGTGAATTCACTGATGATGCGAAACAGGCGCCAGGATTCGTCGCCCTTGAGGTCCTGGATCATGGTTGTCCTTTCTTGTCGTTATGCTGCAGGCCCGGCAGGCACCCGTACGGGTGCCAGGCCAGCGTCATTCAGGGTATCGGTTCGTCAGCGGTGACCAGGGCAAGCAGGGCCGCACGCAACGCGTCGGGCACCTCGCCCGCAAACCGGTACAGGGCGACGTCTTCCAGCCCGTCCCAGGCCGCCGCATAACGCGCATCGGCCACGGCCGGCTCCACCGCGCCGACGTCACGGATCACGATGGCCAGCACCCGCCCCGGATGGCGCCGCGCCATCTCGGCGTAGACCTCCGGGTCCTGCTCGCCGGAGTC
>JAJLKJ010000009.1:0-7463 GCA_033839185.1 Gammaproteobacteria bacterium | reverse complement strand
GTGTCGGGTTCGGTCTCACGGAGGATTCCTTGCAGGTTGATCAGGCGGCGTCCTTGAGTGCGAGCTCGCCAAGCAGGCGTTCGACAGTATCCACGCGTTTCTGCAGATTTTCCAGTGACAGGGTGAAGCGCAGCTTGTCCTGGCCGTCCAGGCGATAGCGCTGCGGATCGGACTGGATCAGGCGTATCACGCTGGCCGGGTCGATGTTCGGCGTGGCGTTGAAGATGATACGTCCGCCCTGTTCGCCGACATCGAGCTTCTTCACGCCCAGTGCCTCGGCCTTCAGTTTCACGCGGTTCACCTCGAACAGTGCCTTGGCCGCGTCCGGCAGCAGGCCGAAGCGGTCGATCATCTCCACCTGCAGTTCACGCAGGGCCTCTTCATTCTCCGCGCTGGCGATGCGCTTGTAGAGCACCAGGCGGGCGTGGATGTCCGGCACGTAGTCGTCGGGGAGCAGGGCGGGTACGCCCAGGTCGATCTCAGCGCCACTGTGCAGCGGCTTGTCGAGCTCCGGCCGCTTGCCCGACTTCAGGGCCTTTACCGCGCGCTCCAGCAGCTCGTTGTAGAGCGTGAAGCCGATCTCCTGGATCTGGCCGCTCTGTTCGTCGCCCAGCAGTTCGCCGGCGCCGCGGATCTCGAGGTCGTGCGTGGCGAGGGTGAAACCCACACCCAGGTCCTCCAGCGACTCGATCGCCTCCAGGCGCTTGACCGCGTCCGGCGTCATCGCCACGCGCGGCGGCGTGACGAGATAGGCATAGGCGCGGTGGTGCGAGCGCCCGACGCGACCGCGCAGCTGGTGCAGCTGCGACAGCCCGAGCTTGTCGGCGCGGTTGATGATGATGGTGTTGGCCGTGGGAACGTCGATGCCGCTTTCAACGATGGTGGTGCACAGCAGCAGGTTGAAGCGCTGGTGATAGAAGTCCAGCATCACCTCCTCGAGCTCGCGCTCACGCATCTGGCCATGCGCGATACGGATCGAGATGTCCGGCACCACCTGTTCGATGCGCTGCGCCATCTTCTCGATGGTCTGCACTTCGTTGTGCAGGAAATACACCTGGCCGCCACGGCGCACCTCGCGCAGCACGGCCTCCTGCAGCAGGGCGTCGTTCCACTCGTTGACGAAGGTCTTGATGGCGTGACGCTGCACCGGCGGCGTGGCGATGATGGACAGGTCGCGCAGGCCGGAGAGCGACATGTTGAGCGTGCGCGGGATCGGCGTGGCGGTGAGCGTGAGGATGTCGACCTCGGCACGCAGGTTCTTCAGCTTTTCCTTGTCGCGCACGCCGAAACGGTGTTCCTCGTCCACGATGATGAGGCCGAGGTCCTTGAACGCCACGTCGCCCTGCAGCAGCTTGTGGGTGCCGATGACGATGTCCACCGTGCCGGCTGCGATGCCGGCGAGCGTCTCCTTGTGCTGCTTCTGGCTGCGAAAACGCGAGAGACCCTCGATGCGTATCGGCCAGTCGGCGAACCGGTCGCGGAAGTTCTGCAGGTGCTGCTGGGCGAGCAGGGTGGTGGGCACCAGCACCGCCACCTGCTTGCCGCCGCTGGCGGCGACGAAGGCGGCGCGCATGGCCACCTCGGTCTTGCCGAAGCCCACGTCGCCGCAGACCACGCGATCCATGGGGCGCTCGGCGGCCATGTCGTCGAGCACCGCCTGGATCGCCTTCTCCTGATCCGGCGTCTCTTCGAAGGGGAAGGAGGCGGCGAAGGCGGCATACTCGTCGGTGTCGGTGGCAAAGGCATGCCCGCGGCGCGCGGCGCGGCGCGCATTGATGTCCAGCAACTCCGCGGCCACGTCGTGGATCTTCTCGGCGGCCCGGCGCCGTGCCTTCTGCCACTGGTCGCTGCCGAGCTTGTGCAGTGGCGCATCCTCCGGCGCGGTGCCGGTGTAACGGCTGATCAGGTGCAGCGAGGCGACCGGCACGTAGAGCTTGTCGCCGCCGGCGTATTCCAGGGTGAGGAACTCCGCCTCGCTGCCGCCGACCGCGAGCTTCTGCAGACCGATGTAGCGGCCCACGCCGTGTTCCTCGTGCACCACCGGGGCGCCGACGTTGAGGTCGGTGAGGTTGCGCACCACGGCATCGGCATCGCGGGTGGGACGTTTGCGTCGACGCTCCTGCTGGGCGCGCTGCCCGAACAGCGCGCTCTCCGGGATGATGTTGATGCCGGCCCCGGGCAGACGCACACCGCTCTCCATCGGTGCCACGGTGATGGCGTAGTCGAGCTCGCTGGCGACGAAGTCGGGCCAGCTGTCCACGGTGCGCGGGAAGATCTCGAACTGGCGCAGGGCCTCGATCAGGTGTTCGCGGCGGCCGGCGGATTCGGCGACGAACAGCAGGCGTCCGGGCCGCGAGGCGATGAACGACTTCAGCGTGGCCGCCGGGTCCTCGGCACGCGCCTGCAGCAGGAGGCCGGGCAGGGCCAGGCTGGCGAAGTTCTGCACCCCGCTGCCGCCATCCTCGATCTCGAAGCCCTCGATGAGCACGCGGCTCTCGCGCGCCAGGCCTGCGGCCAGCTCCTCCGGCGAGAGGAAGAGCTCTGACGGCGGCAGCAGCGGGCGCTGCACGTCGTGACGACGTTGTTCATAACGATCGGCCGTGCTCGCGGCGAAACGGGAGGCGGCCGCCTCCACGTCGGCGGTGGTGATGACCAGGGCGTCTTCCGGCAGGTAGTCGAAGAGCGTGGCCATGCGCTCGAAGAACAGCGGGATGTAGTACTCCACACCGGCCGGGGCGCTGCCGTTGCTCACCTCGCGGTAGATGCTGCTGGCCTGCGGGTCGCCCTCGAAGAGCTGGCGATAGCGCTGACGGAAGCCCTTGATGGCCTCGTCGTGCATGGGGAACTCGTGGGCCGGCAGCAGGCGGATGCGTTCGACCTTTTCCTGCGAGAGCTGGGTCTCGGGATCGAACTCGCGGATGCTCTCGATCTCGTCGTCGAAGAGGTCGATGCGGTAGGGATGGTTCGCGCCCATCGGGAAGAGATCGACGATGGAGCCGCGCAGGGCGAACTCGCCGTGCTCCATCACCTGGCTCACGTGCCGGTAACCGGCCTGCTCCAGGCGCTGGCGCAGGGCGTCGATGTCCAGGCGCTCGCCCACGTCCATCATCAGGGTGTGGGCGCTGAGGAAGTCGCGCGGGGCGATGCGGTGCATCAGGGTGGTGACCGGCACCACCAGCACGCCCTGGCCCAGCGAGGGCAGCCGGTGCAGCGTCTCCAGCCGCTGGGAGATGATGTCCTCGTGCGGCGAGAAGACGTCGTAGGGCAGGGTCTCCCAGTCCGGGAAGCTCAGGATCGGCAGGTCGGCGGCCTCGCCGAAGAAGCGCAGCTCCTGCTCCAGGCGATAGGCCGACTGCGAGTCCGCCGTGACCAGCAGGGTGAGGCGGCCGGCACCGGCCGCGGCCTCGGCGATGGCCAGACCGCGCGCACAGCCGTACAGGCGCCCCCAGCGCAGGGTCTCGCGACCGGTGGCGGGCAGCTTCGGGGCCAGCAGTGTGGTGGGGCGGTTCATACCAGATGGTCCTGCCAGATGGTGCGGGATGGCCTCGCGACGCGGGCTGCAAAGCGGCGCATTTTCCCATAACGCGTCGGCGATTGCAGGTGCAGGGCACAAAAAAGGGCGGCCCGGAGGGCCGCCCTGGTCAGGTCGCCGCCTTCGCCCGCCGTCAATCGCGCTTGGCGCAGGTGTTCATGCCGAAGATCGTGTAGGCGGGACACCAGCCGATGATGGCGGTGGCCAGCGGCACGATGCCGATCAGCCCCCACCAGCGCCAGGTGGCCTCGGGGAACACCACGATGAGCGCCAGCAGGACGATGCCGACGATGCCGCGGATGATGCGATCGATACTGCCCATGTTGATGGTCATGACAAACACCTCCAGTGTGGTCTGCGGTTGGGTGATGCAGTGAGCATAGGCGCTGACGGGGCGACTTTCAGTAATGAAGTCACCGGCGGGCGGATCAATGCCCTATCAGCTCCAGGGCTACATCAGCTCCAGGGCGGCCAGGGCCCGGCGGTCACGCAAATCGACATGGCCGCGCCCCAGCGCCACCCAGCCGCGGCGTTCGAATTCCTTGAGCTGGCGGCTCACCACTTCGCGGGCGCTGCCGATCTCGGTGGCGAGCTGCTGGTGCGTGGTCTCCACGCGATCCGCGTCCCCGGCCAGGCGCAGCAGGCGCTGGGCCAGGCGCGCGTCGAGGCGGCCGAAGGCGACCTCCTCGATGAGCGTCATGAGCTCGGCCAGACGCTGGCCGAAGCCGTCGAAGACGAACTGGCGAAAACCCGGCGACTCGGCCACGGCCCGGTGGAACTCGGGCGCGGGGATGGCCACGGCCTCGACCTCGTCCTCGGTGATGCCCTCGGCGGCATAGCCGCTGGTGGCGAGCAGACAGGAGGTGGTGAGCACACAGGACTCGCCCGGGCCGACCCGGTAGAGCACGATCTCGCGGCCGTTCGGCGCCGTCTGCTGCACGCGCACGGAGCCGTCGATGACCAGCAGGTAGTTGCGACAGGGGTCGCCCGTGTGGAACACCGTGGTGCCGGGCGGCACCCGCAGGTGCTGGGCAGTGGTGATCACGCGCCGGCCGATGGGGTCCGTGATCTCCCGCAGGGCGGGGAAATGCGCCAGCCAGGCCGTGTCGTTGGTGGAGGCAGCTGCCACGTCGGGCCCTGTGTCAGTCGCGGAAGCGGCGGGTGAGTTCGGCGTAGGCGTCGATGCGGCGGTCGCGGAAATAGGGCCAGATGCGGCGCACCCGTTCCACGCGCTCGCGATCGATGGGCACGACCAGCACGTCGTCGCCGTCCACCGGGCTCTGCGCCAGGATCTCGCCCTGCGGGCCGGCGACGAAGCTCGAACCCCAGAAACGGGCGCCCGGGGTGATGCCGGAGGGGTCGTCCTCGCTGCCGGTGCGGTTGGCGCTGAGCACCGGCAGGTTGTTGGCCACGGCGTGCGCGCGCTGGATGGTGATCCAGGCGTCGCGCTGGCGGGCCTGCTCGTCCTGATCGTCCTGCGGGTCCCAGCCGATGGCGGTGGGGTAGAGCAGCAGGTCGGCCCCGGCCAGGGCCATCAGGCGTGCACCCTCCGGGAACCACTGGTCCCAGCACACGAGCACGCCGAGGCGCCCCACGGAGGTGTCGATGGGCGTGAAACCGAGGTCGCCCGGCGTGAAGTAGAACTTCTCGTAATAGCCCGGATCGTCCGGGATGTGCATCTTGCGATACATGCCGGCGAGCGTGCCGTCGCGCTCCAGCACCACGGCGGTGTTGTGGTAGAGCCCGGTGGCGCGGCGTTCGAACAGCGAACCGACGATGACGATGCCGAGTTCCTTCGCCAGCGCACCCAGGCGCTCGGTGGTGGGGCCCGGAATGGGCTCGGCCAGGTCGAAGACGTTGGTGTCCTCGGTCTGGCAGAAATACAGCCCGGTGTGCAGCTCCTGCAGCATCACCAGTTCGGCGCCGCGGCCGGCGGCCTCGCGGATGCCGGCCTCGGACTTGGCGAGGTTGTGTTCGTAGTCGGCGGTGTTGCTCTGCTGCACCAGGCCGACGGTCAGGGTCTTGTTGTGCGTCGTCTTGTCGTTCATCGCAGCACTCCTTCCGGCAGCTGCATGGTGATGCAGTGCAGGCTGCCGTATTGCTCGATCAGCGCCCGGCAGTCGATGCCGATGACCTCGTGGTTGGGAAAGGCCCCGTCCAGGGCGGCGAGCACGCGCTTGTCGTTGGCGTCGCGGTAGACCGGCGCCAGCACGGCGTCGTTGATGATGAGGAAGTTGGCGTAACTCGCCGGCAGGCGGTCGCCCGCGGCATTGCGGATCGGGGCGGGCATGGGCAGCGGCACCAGCCGGTAGGGCCGGCCGTCGCGGGTGCGCAGGGCCGCGAGTTCCTGTTCCATGGCCCTGAGCGGGGCGTAGTGCTCGTCGGCCGGATCCTCGCAGCTCATGTAGGCGATGGTGTCATCGCTGCAGAAGCGCGCCAGGGTGTCGATGTGGGCATCGGTGTCGTCGCCGGCCAGGTGGCCGTGCTCCAGCCACAGCACCCGCTCCAGGCACAGGTGTTCGATGAGTGCGGCCTCGATGGCCTCGCGGGACAGGCCGGGATTGCGGTGCGGCATCAGCAGGCACTGGGCGGTGGTGAGCAGCGTGCCGTGGCTGTCGACCTCCAGCGAGCCGCCTTCCAGCACCAGTTCCACGGCCTGCAGGGGCGGGGTAAAGCACTTCTGCTCGGCCAGCCGGGCGTTGATGGCATTGTCCAGGTCGTGCGCGTACTTCCCGCCCCAGCCGTTGAAACGGAAATCCAGCAGCCGCAGGCGGCCATGTTCGTCACGGACGGTGATGGGGCCGTGGTCGCGGGCCCAGCTGTCGTTGCTCGGGGCGTAGGCCCAGCGGATGCCCGACAGGTCCATGCCGTCGTCCTCGCCGAGCACGGCCTCGATGTGCCGGCGGTGGGCCTTGTCGCGGGCCACGATCAAGAGCCCCTCGCGATACAGGACCTCGCGGGCGATCTCCCGGTACACCGGCTCCACGCGATCGAGCAGCGGGGCCCAGTCGCTGGCATCATGCGGCCAGGTGAGCATCACGCCGCTTTGCGGCGCCCATTCGGGCAGGAACTGGCAACGACGGCTGGCCATCGTATTCATCGGACCTCAGGGTTGAACAAGCCTCGGGGGCAGGGGCTGGACGGCGGGGCAGGGATGGTTATTGGGCCGGCGCCGTCTCGGGCTGCGCGCCCTTTTCCTGGCGGAAGTCCACGGCATGCAGCACATGGCTGTGCTCGAAGTAGACGGAGAAGTCGCCGTAGTCCCAGCGGCTGATCGGCGGCTCGCCGACGGCACCGTGGCGCGAACGGGGTTCGCCGAACTGCTCCAGCACGCGCTGCTGGCTCATGCCCCGGGTCGGGCGCTCGCCCTTCTGCACCACGACCGGATCCTGATCCTCGATCTTGAGCACGTCGGCATGCACGGGGGCAGCGAGTGCGACGCCGAGCAGGGCCAGGGGCAGGGCGGTGCGGCGAATCCAGAGGGTGCATGACATGGCAGGGACTCCCGTTGAGTGTCGTTTTCGAGGGATCATAGCATCACTCAGTTTGTCATCAAAGTATTCTAGATTATTGACCAGACGCACTTTTTGCCCCGCTCACGAGGACGAAACAGGCTGGCCCTCAAGGCCTGCCGCGGGCCTTGTATGCCAGCGGCGGCCTGCCTGCAAGCTAACACCGTATGACACACAGAAACCTTGGCCGGATCCCCGTTTCAGGAAACCCCGGAGATCTACACTGGCGAGGGCGGCACGGTCCCGGTGTGGCGGAAATACCGGGCCCGTCCCATGCGTCCTTTTCGTTTAACTTATCAACGCCCTGTGATTTAATCCCCGCATGTTCCAGCCCCTAGAGCTCTTCATCGGATTGCGCTACACGCGTGCCAAGCGGCGCAATCACTTCATCTCGTTCATCTCGCTGGCCTCGATCACCG
>JAJLKJ010000008.1:0-5539 GCA_033839185.1 Gammaproteobacteria bacterium | reverse complement strand
GGCCGCGACCGTCGGTGATGTAACCCTCGGTCACGGGCCAGTGGCGCCAGACCACCTGCTTCGGATCCTGCAGGTCCGCGCCGGTGCGCGCCTGCTCGGCGGGGCTCAGGGGGAAGGCCAGGGGCCAGTCGGCGCCCGCATCCAGGGCCGCCATGAAGGCGTCGGGCACCAGCAGGGAGAGGTTGAACTGGCGCAGCCGCCCGGGTTCGCGCTTGGCCTCGATGAACGCCAGCACGTCCGGGTGGCCGATGTGGAAGGTGGCCATCTGGGCGCCGCGCCGGTCGCCGGCCGAGGCGATGGTGCGGCACATCTGGTCGTAGACGTCCATGAAGGACAGCGGGCCGGAACTGCGCGCCCCGGCGCCCGCCACCCAGGCGCCCTTGGGCCTCCGGGTGTAGAACTCGTAGCCGATGCCCACGCCGCTCTGCAGGGTCAGGCCCGCCTCGCGCAGCTTGCCGAGGATCTCGTCCAGAGTGTCGTGGATCGTGCCGGAGACGGTGCAGTTGATGGTGGAGGTGGCGGGCTTGTGTTCCCAGGCGCCGGCGTTGGAGGTGATGCGGCCGGCCGGAATGGCCCCATGGCGCAGCGCCCAGGTGAACTTCTCGAACCATTCCTTGCGCTTGGCCTCGGTCTCCTCGACCTCGGCCAGGGCGCGCGCCACGCGCTGGTAGGTGTCGTCGATGGTCTGGTCGATCGCCACGCCGTCCTTGCGCTTGAGCCGGTACTTCTTGTCCCAGATGTCCGCCGAGGCGGGCTGCATCGGGATGTCGGTGACGGAAACGGTACGGGTGTTCTTGAGCGAGTGCGCCTTCATAGTCCTCAGCGTTCCTATGGTGTTCTTTTTTAGTAATGGTGCGAGATGCGCAGCCGGCGAGACGGCAGTGGCGTTGGAGGCATCCCGGGGACCGCGAATGCGGAAGCCATAAAACTAAAACAACAATATCTTGTATTCAAGCTTTTTTAGCCGCTAGAATCGACAGCGCAAGAAGTTTTTTAACAAAAACTTCAAAAACAATCACTTATAAATGCGCACCACCAGAACGCGGGCATATTAGCGGCTGCTAACACAAATCAGCCAACCACAATATCTTGTGTTCAGGGATTCAACAGGTTTTCCACAGATTCCCCACCGGGGTCGGTGGAAAACCCCCGGGGCACAGCGCCCACCAGGCCGGTCATCCGCCCCTGACGGACGGGATGACGGTCAAAAAGACACCAGTCGATGGAGGAAGCACCGATGTCGTATTCGCCCCTGCGCCACCTGCGCCAGCTCGGCCCCCTGCGCCTGCTGCTGCTGCTCGCCGGACTGGCGACCGTGCTGCTGCGCCGCGCGGCCGACGCCCCCGTGAGCCTGGAGGGCTGGGCCTTCGTCACCACCGTCGTGGTGCCGGTGGTGGCGCCCATCGTGCTCGTACTCCTGCTGCTCGACGCCCTGATGGCACGGGTCTTCCTGAGTGCCGCCGAGGAACCGGCCCTGCGCGCGCGGCTGCGCACCGTGCTCTACACCAACCTGGCCGGGGCCACCGTCCTGCTGGTCGTCTGGACCCCCTTCATGCTGGCGTTGCGCCAGCCCTGAGGGCGCGGGGCGCGCACCAGACAAAAAAATACCCCGCCGAGGCGGGGCATTTTTATCAGGCGATCGCGCGCTGGCTTAACGGCGCGAACCACCGCGGGTCACGTCACCACCACCCGTCGCGGAGGCACTGCCGCCGCGCACGGTGTCCACCGAGCTGCCGCCCATGGCGGTAACCAGCGAATCACTGTCGTCATCCAGGAAACGGTTCACCGAGTCGGCGCCATCGCCATAACGGACGAATTCGGCAAAGGTGTCGCCATCGTCATCCATGGTGTCGATACGGGTGTTGTGGATGTCGTTGGGCATGTTGGCGGTGCCTTCACCCCAGATGCTGTTGTGGTCGGCCATGGCAGCGGTCGAGGCGAGCAGGGAAGCAAGCAAAGCAGCAGAAGCAAGTTTCATGTGTGATCTCCACAGGTTTAATAATCGTAGTAATTACCTTCTGGATACCCCGTTGGGGTCGGAGGAATAGACGCCCCTCCATCCCAGTGGTTCCTCTGGATTCACTGCAAACGCCTGTGGAATGGCGCAAATGTGAATACCCTCACAAAGCAAGCAGGTATTGGACGGACGTACCATCGAATCGGCCGGCGCAGGCCACCAAGGCCACGGATCAGAAACGCCCGTTGATCGACACGCTCAGCACATTACGTTCGAAGTCGTCACCCGGGATATTGGAATCGCGGCGCAGATGACGCAGATCCACCCCAGCGAACACACCTTTGTACAGGGGATGGGTGAGGCCAGCCGACATATCGTAATAATCGTCCTCGATCGCGGCCTGCTGGTAATCGACCTGCCCATAGGCAAGCCCGAACTTGCCGAACACCGCCTCGGTGAAGCGCTGACGCCACTGCATGCCGAGTTGCCGGTAGAGGTAGCCGGGTGAGCCCGGCAACGTCGTCTCCTCCAGGGTATGCACGAGATCGACCCGCAGGTGACTGTCGTCGGAGATGAACCAGCTCAGACTGCCCTGATAATCCGGCACCTCGACATCGTCGAAGGCCGCATCGTCGTAGTCCTGGGACAGGTAGCCGAGCATCAGCTCGCCCTGCAGCCGCCGGCCCAGGTCCAGCCTGGCGCCCACGCCCGCCCGGTAGCCCGAGGAACTGCGCTCGTATCCGGCATCGTCGACGCGCAGGGCATAGTCACGCACATCGCTGCGCAGCTGCGCAAACACACTCCAGCGGGACGAGAGCGCGTGGCTGGCGCGCAGGCCGACGGAGGACTCGTCGCGATCACGGTCGCCATTGAACAACTCGACGGCTCCGGCCGGCGTGTTGCGGTAATCCAGCCGGTTGAGGCTGCCGGCCAGTGTCAGCGAGACGGCCTCGATATCCCGCTTCACGCCGACATTGGCCTGGCTACGGGTATAGATCGTGGGCTCGTCGCCACTGACCGCATCGATGGAACCACGCACCTCGTGCAGGCGCGAGTACGACAGCCCGCCGAAGAGGTTGGCGGTCGCATCGAAGTCGTAGCGCCCGGAAAGACTGCCCCAGTAATCGGTGGTGTCCTCCGTCCCGTAATCGACGTAGCGCGCGGCCGTGACACCGGCACCGGCCTTGAGCACATGCCGCTGCCACTGGCTCGCGGCGTTTCCGGCCAGGCTGGCACGCAACACGGTATCGCTCAGAGTGTCGTCCTGGGTGGCGTAGATGTTGTCATTGTATTCGTAGCCGAGACTGGCATTCGCCGAGTAGGCAAAGTCGCCGAGGGACGGGGGTTCTTCCGGCGGTTCCCGCAGGGGTGCCGGGGTTTCCGCAGCGATCGCGATCCCCGGGAGAGCAACCAGCAGCGTGACGAACAATGCGCAGGAGAGGCGTGTGGCGTCCATGGCATCACCATAAGAAAGGAGGGCTTGCCAGTGAGCATGGCGCGCTCATGCCCACCATGCCAGGACGCAGATCAACAAAGTCGCCGATAGGCGAACTCAGTCCGCGCCGGTATCCGCACCGAGCACGACGCGATTGCGCCCCCCGGCCTTGGCCTCGTAGAGCAGGTGGTCGGCGGCGTCGAGCATGGACTCGAAGCCCTCGCCCAGCTCCCCGGTGGCACCGATGCTCAGGGTGATCTCGATGCGCTGGCCGTCGTAGTCCAGCGGGGTGTCGGCCACCACCTGGCGCACGCGCTCCAGCACCAGTGCCGGCTGGCCGGCGTCGCCGTTGGCCAGCAGCACGCAGAACTCCTCGCCACCGTAACGGGCGATCATGTCGGAGGCCCGCACGGACTGACGCAGGAGCTTGGCCACGTGCTGCAGGGCGAGGTCGCCGGCCTGGTGACCGTAGGTATCGTTGATGTGCTTGAAATGGTCGAGGTCGAGCATGGCGGCCACCAGGTGCAGGTTGCCGCGACGCGCGTTGGCATAGAGCTTGGCGCCGGTGTCGTGCAGGTAACGCCGGTTGTACAGGCCGGTGAGGTAGTCCCGGCGCGAGGCGTCACGCATGGCACGAATGCTGCGCACCAGGTCGGCGTTCTGGTGCACGCGGCAGTAGAACTCCTCCTCGATGAAGGGCTTGGTGAGATAGTCGCTGGCGCCGGCCTTGAGCAGGCGCGCCGAGAGCGTGGGGTCGTCCTGGGCGGACAGGCCGATGATGGCCATGTCGTTGCGCGTCCAGCGCCGGCGGATGCGCGTGATCAGCTCGCCGCCGTCCATGCGCGGCATCTGGTAATCGCTCAGCACCATGGTCACGTCCGGGTGCTCCTCCAGCACCTCCAGGGCCTGCACCCCATCCTCCGCCTCCAGCACCTGGTAGTTATGGGCCTCCAGCAGACGACGGATCATCAGGCGACTGGTGCGACCATCGTCCACCACCAGCACCTTGAGCTCGTGGTTGCCGCACAGGCGCTGCACCAGCTCGACCACATAGTCCACCTCGTCGCCCTGGCGCTTTACCACGTAGTCGATCACGCGCTTGGCGAGGATGGTCTCGCGCACCTGCTCGTCCATGTTGCCGGTGAGTACCACCACCGGCACCTTCTGCGTATGCAGGAAGTCCACCACCTCGCCATTGGGCGCATCGGCCAGGCAGAGTCCGGCCACGGCGACCGCCACGTTGGGGGCCTCGTCCAGCAACTCGCGGGCACCGGCCAGGGTGGAGGCGGTCAGCACGCGCGCGGGGCTCGCGATCTCGATGCGGTTCTTGAGCAGACCCACCACCGAGCGGCTGTCGTCGATGAGCAGCACCTGCGGACGGGTGTCGCTCAGCTGGCAGTCGCGTTCGCTCGGGTTTCCGGATGCCATCAGCTCGCCTCTTTGGATCGTCTGCCGACGTTTTACGCCTGTTCACGCACGCGGCGCAACGCCGCGGCCATGTTCGCGCCGGACTGGTAACGCTTGTCCGGCTCCTTGTGCAGGGCCTTGGCGATCACCCGGGCGAGATCGGCGCCGAGTTCCGGCCGGATGCTGCGCAGGTCCGGCGCCTTCTCGCTGGTGATCTTGAACACCAGGTTGGCCATGCTGTCGCTGGTGAAGGGCAGCTGCCCGGTGAGCAGCTGGAACAGCGTCACGCCCAGCGAATACAGGTCGGCGCGTCCATCCACCTCCTGGCTGGTGATCTGCTCGGGCGCCATGTAGGCGGGGGTGCCGAGCAGCGTGCCGGTACGCGTCTTGCTGTTGTCGATGAGCCGCGCGATACCGAAATCGGTGAGCTTGACCGCCCGCTTGTCGGGCTCGTAGAGCATGTTGGCCGGCTTGATGTCGCGGTGGATGACCTGCTGCTTGTGCGCATAGTCCAGCGCATCGGCCACCTGGATACCGATGTCCAGCACCTCGTCCACCGGCAGCAGGCTGCCCTCGCGGGCCGTTTCGTCGAGGCTGTGGCCCGGCACGAAGTCCATGGCGATGTAGGCGAGATCGTGCTCCTCGCCCACGTCGTAGACGGTGACGATGTTGCGGTGATCCAGACGCCCGGAGGCCTCGGCCTCGCGGTAGAAGCGCCACTTCACCTCCTCGAGCTCGGT
>JAJLKJ010000007.1:0-17057 GCA_033839185.1 Gammaproteobacteria bacterium | reverse complement strand
ACGCCCAGGGCCTCCATGTAGGGGATGAGCACCGAGGGATCGAAGCTGTCGGACTGGGGGTCCACCGTCACCGCCCCCACCGCGAAGCGGATCGGTGCGCGGCGCTGGAAGTGCAGCAGCAGGTGCAGCAGCGAGAGCGAGTCCTTGCCGCCAGACAGGCCGAGTAGCACGCGGTCGCCGTCTCGGATCAGGCCGTAGTCGCCGATGGCGCGGCCGACCTGGCGCAGCAGGGACTTGGGCGGGGTGACGGGTGTGATCATGCGGGGGAAGATACGGCCGGGGCCCCCGGGGTGCAAGTGACGGGCGGCCTGTCCGGGTGGCCCTGCATTTTCCAGGGCCCAGAAAAGAAGAACCCCGACCGTCCGTTGGTCGGGGTGAGGCCATCCTGGCATAGGTGATTGAAGCGAGTTTCCTTTGGTCCCTCGTGGCTTCCTGCCACCCCCGACGGTGTTACCCTCCTGGCCCGCCCGGTGGTCTCCCTGACCGGCACTCCTCCCTGAGTGGCTGCCATACTCTCACGCAGGGTCTACCCTCACCAGTCGGGGATGGTAGACAGGGTTTGTAGGAATAATCCTACATGTCGCAGGAAGACAAAGGAGGCAAGCCATGATCGGTCGCAAGAACGTCGTGTTCGGTTTTCTGTTTCTGGTCCTCACCGCTGCCCTCGGGCCCTACATGGTCACCCAGTTCGACGCCGTGGGCGAGGCGCAGGCGGTGCGTAATGCCGCGATGTCGGAGCTGCGGCTGCGGGTGGACGGCGGATTCATGGACGAGGCCACGCTGGAGACCCTGAGTGCGGACGCGATCGCCCGCGCCAATGCCGAGGCCATTCTCGCCCTGAATACCGGCCTCAATGCCCGCGGGCCCATCGACGCCATCAAGAGTGGCCCCCATGCCCATGGCAACCTGGAGGCCCTGCTCAACATCGCCGTGGGTGTGGTGCTGGTGTTCCTGGCCGTGCCGGTGTGGTTCAAGCAGGTGATCAGCTGGGTCTTCATCGTGGGCACGCTGCTGCACTCGGGTGCGCTGTATCTCATGGTGTTCAACATCGGCTGGGCCGGCGTGGTGCTGGATACGGGTATCGGGCCGATCCTCATCCTGCTGGGACTGCTGCTGGGCGGCATAGCGGCGGCGATTGGTTTCAGGGGCACGCCCGTGCATGATTAGCGCCTGGCAAATGACAGGCAGACCCGCATGACGCTCTACCCGGAGATACGGCCCCATTACAGCACGCAGCTGGCCGTGGACCACGGCCACCAGCTCTATCTCGAGGAATGCGGCAATCCGGACGGCTTGCCCGTGCTGTTCCTGCACGGCGGGCCGGGCAGCGGCTGCGAGCCGTATCACCGGCGCTTCTTCGATCCCGAGGCCTATCGCATCGTGCTGTTCGACCAGCGCGGCTGCGGGCGTTCCACCCCGCATGCCGCGCTGGCGCACAACACCACCTGGGACCTCGTGCGCGACATCGAGGCCATCCGCGAGCACCTGGGCATCGAGTACTGGGTGGTGTTCGGCGGTTCCTGGGGCTCGACGCTGGGGCTGGCCTATGCCGAGACCCATCCGGAACGGGTGCTGGGACTGATCCTGCGCGGCATCTTCCTGTGCCGTGACGAGGACATCCACTGGTTCTACCAGGCCGGTACCAGCCGGCTCTTCCCCGATCTGTGGGAGGCCTATCTCGACCCCATCCCGCCGGCCGAGCGGGACGACCTCCTGCAGGCCTACCATCGGCGCCTCACCGGCGAGGACGAGGTGGCCCGCATGGCCGCGGCCAGGGCCTGGTCGTTGTGGGAGGGGCGTACCGCCACGCTGATCGAGAGCCCCTCAGTGGTGGCGCACTTCGACGACCCCTACGTGGCCCTGAGCCTTGCGCGCATCGAGTGTCACTACTTCGTCAATCACGCCTTCCTCGAGCCCGATCAGCTGCTGCGTGACGCGCATCGCCTGGCCGGCATCCCGGGCGTGATCGTGCACGGGCGCTACGACGTGATCTGTCCCGTCGACCAGGCCTGGGCCCTGCATCGTGCCTGGCCGCAGGCCACGCTGCGCGTCATCGACGATGCCGGGCATGCCGCCGGCGAACCCGGCATCACCCGGGCCCTGGTCGAGGCCACGGTCGACATCGCCGACCGCCTGGGCGTGCGGGCCACGCTGCCGCCGGCATGATCGGCCTGCTGCAGCGCGTGGACTCGGCCAGTGTCACGGTCGAGGGAGAAGTGGTGGGCGCCATCGACGCCGGCCTGCTGGTGCTGGTCGGGGTGGAGCGGGGTGACGCCGAGGCCCAGGCCGATCGCCTGCTGGCGCGGCTGCTCGGCTACCGTGTCTTCGAGGATGCGGCGGGACGCATGAACCACTCGCTCGCGGACACCGGCGGCGGGCTCCTGCTGGTACCGCAGTTCACGCTCGCGGCCGATACCCGCAAGGGGATGCGCCCGAGCTTTACGCCGGCCGCCGAGCCTGCCGAGGGTGAACGCCTGTTCGGTTACCTGCTCGAGCAGGCCCGTGCCCGCCACGCGCCGGTGGCCGCCGGGCGCTTCGGCGCCGACATGCGGGTCGGGCTGGTGAACAACGGACCGGTCACCTTCTGGCTGCAGGTGCCGCCGGTCTGAGCCCGGCTGGCCGGATGCACCGGGACCGGGCGCGTCGGTCCGTCTGCTGCCGTCGGCTGGTGCAGCGCCGGGCCTGATCTCTTGCCGATGGGTGATTCCGGGGCGCCATTTGCACTGCGGGCGGGCGCTGGCATGGCGCTTGCAATTCCCTTGTCACATAACAATGACTAGGGAACGGAATCGCCATGACCCCACGTCGCCTGACGTTGCTGATCTGCCTGCTGTCTCTCCTGCCATCCGCTGCCTGGGCCGCCGAGGCCGACCTCAAGCCGGCCATCGATACCCTCTGGGTGGTCACGGCCGGGGCACTGGTGTTCTTCATGCAGGCCGGCTTTGCCCTGCTCGAGAGCGGCATGTCCCGTGCCAAGAACGCCGTCAACGTGGTGATGAAGAATTTCATGGACGTGTGCCTGGGCAGCCTCGCCTTCTGGCTGGTGGGCTATGGCCTGATGTTCGGTATCAATCCCACCGGCCTGTTCGGCCAGAGCCACTTCCTGCTCGGAAACGGCGAACACCTGGACTACAGCCTGCTGTTCTTCCAGACCATGTTCGCCGCCACGGCCGTGACCATCGCCAGCGGCGCCATGGCCGAGCGCACCCGGTACCAGGCCTACCTGGCCGGTGCCGTGGTGATCTGCGCGTTCATCTATCCGGTGTTCGGCAGCTGGGTCTGGGGCAGTCTCTACGACGGCGAGGGCTGGCTGGCGCAGCTCGGCTTCATCGATTTCGCCGGTTCCACGGTGGTGCATTCCGTGGGTGCCTGGGTGGCGCTGGCGGGGATCATCGTGCTCGGGCCGCGCCTGGGGCGTTTCGGCGAGCAGGGGGAGGCCCGTGCACTGCCCGGGCACAACCTGACCCAGGTGGCACTGGGCGGCTTCATCCTCTGGCTCGGCTGGTTCGGCTTCAATGCCGGCAGTACGACGGCGGCCGATACCAGTATCGGCCTGATCGCGCTGAATACCCATCTGGCGGCGGCCGCGGGGGCGGTGGGTGTGTTGCTGACGCTGCTGATCCTGCGCCGCCCCATCCTGCTCACGCAGAACGTCAACGGCGCCATCGGCGGGCTGGTGGCCATCACCGCGGGCTGCGCCGTGATGGAGCCGCTGTTCGCCGTGGTCACGGGGCTGGTGGCGGGGCTCGTGGTCGTGCTGGGCACCGATCTGCTCGAGGCCTTCGGGCTGGACGACGTGGTCGGGGCCGTCCCGGTGCACGGGTTTGCCGGGGTCTGGGGTACGCTGGCCGCCGGCATGTTCGTGGCCGGCGACCTGTTCAATCCGGTGCAGATCGCCATCCAGGCGCTGGGCGTGGTGGCCGGCTTTCTCTGGGCCTTCCCGCTGGCGCTGATGATGTACCTGATCATCAACCGGGTGATTGGCCTGCGGGCGAGCACGCTGGATGAACAGCGCGGCCTGGATTTCAGCGAGCATCACGAGGTGGGGTATCCCGAGTTCCAGCGCGAGATCCTGCACGCGGGCAAGGAGTAGGTCATGGCCGTCGACAGGGCTGTCAGCGCCGAGCGTGTGCGTCGCCGCCGCGCCGTCTATACCGGATTAAGACCCTTTCTTGGTGAGGCACAGCTGCTGGACGCCCTGCTGCTGTGGTCGGTCCGTTACGCGGACGGGCCGGCCTACGCCCTGCATGGTTTCGTCTCCGCGGTCTGTACGCAGACCGGCCTGGAGGCGCGGCACGGGGAGGTGTATCGCAGTCTGATGCGGGCGCTGACGGCCGACGAGGCGCAGCTGCTGCCGGACCCGGGTGAGCGTGTCACCCCCGCCGGGGCCGCGCAGGGGTCTCGGGCACAGGCGCCGGACGTTGGGACGCTGCGCTCCAAGGCGGCGGGCGCGGTGTTTGTGGCCGTTGCCGGGGCGCTGCTGGACGCCCTGGAGGCCATGGATGCCGAGCGGGCCCTCAAGGTGCGCGTGGACGTGATGGACCGGCTGGGCGAGCTGCATCTGCCGCCACGTGAGGCGCAGGCGGTGAATCGCTGGCTCATGCAGCAGACCGGCGAACTGGCCGTGGATGCGGCCCCCGCGACCTGGCGGGACCTGCTGCATCGCCTCTACGTGCGGGCCTGCGAGCTGTTCGGGCCGGTGGCGACGGATCGGGTGCTGGGCGAGGCGGTGACGCGCGCCGGGCGGCTGCCCGCCGCTCAGGCCTTCCCCCCGCGGGATCTGCTCTAGTGGCGGCCGGGCCGGCAGGCGTCAGCCGGTGCGGTTCATCGGCCGCTCGCAGCTGGTGCCGGCGAGCTGGTTGAGGCGGGAGAGGTCGGTGATGTGGATGAGCTTGCGGTCCACGGTCATGATGTCGTCGGCCTGCAGGCGAGAGAACAGGCGCGACACGGTCTCCACGGCGAGCCCGAGATAGTTGGCGATGTCGTTGCGGGACATGCTCAGGTTGAACTCGGTGGGGGAGTAGCCGCGCTCCTTGAACCGGTTGGACAGGCCGACCAGGAAGGAGGCGAGGCGCTCGTCGGCGTTCTTCTTGCCGAGCAGGGTCATGAACTGCTCGTCGCTCTTGAGTTCGCGGCTCATGATGCGGAACAGCTGGTGCTGCAGGCCAGGGATGCGCATCGCCAGCGTCTCGAGCTGGTCGAAGGGCATCTCGCAGACGCTGGCCGTCTCCAGCGCCCGCGCCGAGCAGGGGTGGGTGTTGTCGTTGATCGCGTCCAGGCCGATCAGTTCGCCCGGCAGGTGGAAGCCGGTGATCTGTTCGCGACCGTCGTTGGTCAGCGTGTAGGTCTTCACCGAACCCGAGCGCACGGCGTAGATGGAGGTCAGGCGGTCGCCGGCGCGATACAGGTGTTCGTTGCGCTGCACGGGGCGGCGGGGCTTGAGCATGGACTCCAGGGCGTCCAGGTCGGCGTCGGCCACGCCCATCGGCAGGCACAGGTCGTGCAGGCTGCAGTGCTTGCAGGCCTGCTTGAGGCCGGAGATGCTGACGATATTTCTTGAGGCCTTGTCCGACATGCCGTGATTCCCGCGATCGCGATGACTGAGGGCATTATGGCTAGATTGGCTGATCCTTATCAACAGCAGGCCACCCGGGCCGCGGGCTGCTGATTGCCGTGGCCGCATCTGTGGTATCATTTCCGACCCTATTTCAACGCCCGAATCCGCAGGACCCATGGCTGAACGCAACGCGTCCGTTTCCCGTGACACCCTGGAAACGAAGATCACCGCCACCGTCAACCTCGACGGCACCGGCAAGGCCTCCTTCGCCACCGGCATCCCGTTCTTCGAGCACATGCTCGACCAGGTGGCCCGCCATGGTCTGATCGATATCGACCTGCAGGCCGATGGCGACCTGCACATCGACGCGCACCACACGGTGGAGGACGTCGGCATCACCCTGGGCGAGGCCTTTGCCCGGGCGCTGGGCGACAAGAAGGGGATTCGTCGCTACGGCCATGCCTACGTGCCGCTGGACGAGGCGCTGTCGCGCGTGGTGATCGATTTTTCCGGGCGTCCCGGGCTCGATTACCATGTCGACTACCCGCGTGCGCGCATCGGCGATTTCGACGTGGACCTCATCAGCGAGTTCTTCCAGGGCTTCGTCAATCACGCCCGGGTGACGGTGCATATCGACTCGATTCGGGGCCGCAACGCCCACCACATCGCCGAGACCATCTTCAAGGCCTTCGGCCGCGCCCTGCGCATGGCCGTGGAGCCGGATCCGCGCATGCAGGGCGTCACGCCCTCGACCAAGGGCACGCTGTAGGCGATGAAATCCACCCGGCGGTGTCCGGCCGGCTAGCGCCACACCCCGGACCGGCACCGTTCTCACGGTCTCTTCGAACATGACGACACTGGCAGTCATCGATTACGGCATGGGCAACCTGCGTTCCGTGGCCAAGGCCTGCGAACACGTGGTCCCGGCCGGCACGCGCGTGCTGGTTACCTCCGATGCGGCCGAGGTGCTGGCCGCCGATCGCGTGGTCTTTCCGGGCCAGGGGGCGGCACGCGACTGCATGCTGGCCCTGGGCGAGCACGGGCTGCGCGAGGCGGTGCGCGAGGCGGCCGCCACCCGGCCCTTCCTCGGCATCTGCATGGGCATGCAGGTGCTGGTGGACTTCTCCGAGGAGAATGCCGGCACCGACTGCCTGGGCCTGTTTCCGGGTCGGGTGCGGTACTTCGGTACCGGCCTGCGCGATCCGCACAGCGGCGAGCGCCTCAAGATCCCGCACATGGGCTGGAACCAGGTGCACCAGGAACAGGCCCACCCGCTGTGGGCCGGCATCGCGCAGGACAGCCGCTTCTACTTCGTGCACAGCTATTACCTGGAGCCCGAGGACCGCGACCTGGTCGCCGGCACCACCGAGTACGGCCTGCGTTTTACCTCGGCCATCGCCCGCGCTAACGTATTCGCCATCCAATGCCATCCCGAGAAAAGCGCCGAGGCCGGCCTGCGTCTGCTGGCCAATTTCGCCGCCTGGGACGGGCGGGCCTAACCAACGTCATCAACAGGGGACGGAACGATGCTGCTGATACCGGCCATCGATCTCAAAGAAGGCAAGTGCGTGCGCCTGCGTCAGGGGCGTATGGAGGACTCCACCGTGTTCTCGGACGACCCGGTGGCCATCGCCACGCAGTGGGTGGAGCAGGGGGCGCGCCGCCTGCACCTGGTCGACCTCGACGGGGCCTTTGCCGGCAAGCCCATGAACATGGGCGTGATCGAGGCCATCGCCCGCGCCCACCCGGACGTCCCGATCCAGGTCGGCGGCGGCATCCGTGACGAGGACACGGTGCAGGCCTACCTGGACGCCGGGGTGCAGTACACCATCATCGGTACCAAGGCCGTGAGCGCCCCGCACTTCGTCAACGACCTCTGCCTGGAATTCCCGGGGCACATCATCGTCGGCCTGGACGCGAAGGATGGCAAGGTGGCCATCGACGGCTGGTCCAAGCTCTCCCACCATGACGTCATCGACCTCGCGCAGCACTTCGAGAGCGACGGCGTGGCCGCCATCGTCTACACCGACATCTCGCGCGACGGCATGATGCAGGGTGTCAACGTCGATGCCACGCGCCGCCTGGCCGAGGCCATCCACATCCCGGTGATCGCCTCCGGCGGGGTGACCAACATCGACGACATCAGGGCCCTGTGCGAGACCGGCGAGGAGGGCATCCAGGGCGCGATCCTGGGTCGCGCCCTCTACGAGGGCACCATCGACCTGGCCGAGGCCCAGGCCCTGGCCGACCGTTACGACGCCGCCGGCGGCTGATCCGCGCATGAGCCTGGCCAAGCGCATCATCCCCTGCCTGGACGTCGACAACGGCCGCGTGGTCAAGGGCGTCAACTTCGTCGAGATCCGCGACGCCGGCGACCCGGTGGAGATCGCCCGGCGCTACGATGCCGAAGGCGCCGACGAGCTCACCTTTCTCGACATCACCGCCAGCTCCGACGAGCGCGAGACCATGGTGCACGTCGTGGAGGAGGTGGCCGCCCAGGTCTTCATCCCGCTCACCGTGGGCGGCGGGATCCGCCGCATCGAGGACATCCGCCGCCTGCTCAACGCCGGGGCCGACAAGGTCGCGATCAACACGGCCGCCGTCTTCAACCCCGAGTTCGTGCGCGAGGCGGCCGAGAAGTTCGGCTCGCAGTGCATCGTCGTCGCCATCGACGCCAAGCAGGTGAGCGAGGACCCGCCGCGCTGGGAGATCTTCACCCACGGCGGGCGCAAGCCCACCGGCATCGACGCCGTCGAATGGGCGAGGAAGATGGCCGACTATGGCGCCGGCGAGATCCTGCTCACCAGCATGGACCGCGACGGCACCCGGCAGGGCTTCGACCTCGCCCTCACCCGGGCCGTGGCCGATGCCGTGCCGGTACCGGTGATCGCCTCCGGCGGGGTGGGCAACCTCGAGCACCTGGCCGAGGGGGTCACCCGGGGCGGTGCCGACGCCGTGCTGGCCGCCAGCATCTTCCACTTCGGCGAATACAGTATCAGCGAGGCCAAGCAGGTCATGGCCGAGCGCGGCGTCGAGGTGCGTCTCTAGGCCCTGTGGGCTGTGCTAGACTGACCCGTCCGACCCTTATCCAACGCGTATCAAGCATGTCCGACAGCTGGCTCGATCAAATCACCTGGACCGCCGACGGTCTGGTGCCGGTCATCGCCCAGGAGGCCGCCACCGGCAAGGTGCTGATGTTCGCCTGGATGAACCGCGAGGCCCTGGCGAAGACCGCCGAGCTGGGCGAGGCCGTGTACTGGTCGCGCTCCCGCGGGCGCCTCTGGCACAAGGGCGAATCCTCCGGTCACGTGCAGAAGGTCCACGAGATCCGCCTGGACTGCGACCGCGACGTCATCCTGCTCGAGGTTGAACAGCTGGGGGGTATTGCCTGTCATACAGGCAGGCACAACTGTTTTTATCACCGCCTCGAGGACGGTCGCTGGGTCGAGGTCGAGCCCGTGCTCAAGGACCCGAAAGAGATCTACGGATGAACGAGACGCAGATCCTCGAGCGCCTGGCCGCAGTGCTCGAAGACCGCAAGCAGGCCGATCCCGACAGCTCCTACGTGGCAAGGCTCTACGCCAAGGGGCTGGACGCCATCCTCAAGAAGGTCGGCGAGGAGGCCACCGAGACGGTCATGGCCGCCAAGGACGGACAGCCCGACAAGATCGTTTATGAGGTCGCGGATCTGTGGTTTCATACCCTGGTGCTGCTGGCCCAGCAGGGCCTCGGGCCGCAGGAGGTGCTGGCCGAACTTGACCGGCGCTTCGGTCTCTCCGGCCTGGAGGAAAAGGCGCAGCGCGGGGAATAGACAGGCGCAGTGCATCGTCATCCACGCTGTGTGACGCAATTTCTTAGGAGATAACTGTTATGGGTTTTGGTGGAATCAGTCCCTGGTCGCTGCTGCTCATCCTGGCCATCGTGCTACTGTTGTTCGGCACCAAGCGCCTGCGCAACATCGGCAGCGATCTCGGTGGGGCGATCAAGAGCTTCAAGAAGTCCGTGAAGGACGGCGAGGACGACACCGCGAAGGCCAAGGTCGAGGACCAGGACACGCAGGGCCGGGTGATCGACGCCGAGGTCAAGAAAGAAGACAAGGACAAGGCCTGAGGGCCTTCGGTCCGCCGCGCGGCCGCTGAGCCGCGGCCGGACGGATCGGGACGGACGCGATGTTCGACGCCGGGATCACGGAATTCCTGCTCATCATGGTGGTGGCGCTGCTCGTTGTCGGGCCCGAGCGCCTGCCCGGTCTTGCGCGCAAGGCGGGCTACTGGGTGGGCCGCGCCCGGTCCTACGTGCAGAGCATGCGCTCGGACATCGAACGCGAGTTCCAGGCCGACGAGTTCAAGCGCATGCTGGGCGAGCAGGAAGAGGAGCTCAACCGCCTCAAGCGCATGATGGACGAGACGCGCGAGCAGGTGAAGCAGGAGGTGGACGACACCGGTTACCTGGTGCGCGCCATCGCCGACGAGTCCCCGGCCAGGGAACCGGTGAACGAGACCGCACCGCGCATCGAGAAGCCCGCCGATCCCCCCGCCGACGACGCGAGTTCGCATGAGCGAAAGCCGCAATAACCCGGACGCCCATGAGGAGACGCAGGAGCAGGAGCAGGGATTTCTCGCCCACCTGTTCGAGCTGCGCGACCGCCTGCTGCGCATCGTCCTGGTGCTGGTGGTGGGCCTGCTGGTGTTGCTGCCCTTCTCCCAGGAGATCTTCACCTGGTTCTCCGCCCCGCTGAACGCGCCCATCGTCGACATCGCGCCCAGCCTCGGCGAGGAAGACAAGCTGCCCACCGAGGTGCAGCAGATCAGCACCAAGCCCATGGACCTCATCATGGTGCAGCTCAAGCTGCTGCTGCTGCTGGTCGTGGTGGTGACCCTGCCGTACCTGCTGTACCAGATCTGGGGCTTCGTCGCCCCCGGGCTCTATCGCCACGAGAAGCGGCTGGCCGCCCCCCTGCTGGTGTCCAGCGTGCTCCTCTTCTACCTCGGGGTGGCCTTTGCCTACCTCGTGGTGGTGCCGATGGTGATGCGCTTTCTCATCAGCTTCGCCCCCGAGGGCGTGGCGGTGATGCCGGACATCGCCGCCTATTACGATTTCTCGCTGATGCTGTATTTCGCCTTCGGCATCGCCTTCGAGGTGCCGGTGGCCACCGTGCTGCTGGTCGCCAGCGGCATCGCCACGCCCGACGGGCTCGCCGCCAAGCGCCCCTATGTGGTGGTCGGGGCCTTCATCATCGGCATGTTCATGACGCCCCCGGACGTCATCTCCCAGGTGATGCTGGCGGTACCCATGTGGTTGCTGTTCGAGATCGGCCTGATCGTCTCGCGCGTCTTCCTCAAGAAACAGGCGGCGGAAGGAGAGGCGGAAGAGGAGGCGTACCGGCCGCTCAGCGACGAGGAGATGGACGCCGAGCTCGATGCCATCGAGCGTGCCGAGGCCGAAGAGGCGCTGCGCGATCGCCAGATCCGGCCGCCGGAGGACGACGGCAAGCCGTGAATTGCCGGCCCCGTCGCGACTTGATGGGCCGATCTTGCTAGAATTCCCCTTTTCCCGCGAGTAATCCACGCTTCCCAGGAGTGCGAAAACGCCCATGGCCGACGAACGCCCAGCGCCCCGACGCCCGACGATCCTCATCATCATGGATGGGGTCGGCGTCAATCCATCCAAGGTGAACAATGCCGTCCACGAGGCGAACACGCCGCGGCTGGACGAGTATTTCTCCCGTTACCCGCATACCTGCATCGAGGCCTCCGGCCGCGCCGTGGGTCTGCCGGTGGGGCAGATGGGCAACTCGGAGGTCGGGCACCTCACCATCGGCTGTGGCTCGGTGGTGCGGCAGGACCTGGTGCGTATCGACGACGCCATCTCCGACGGCAGTTTCGCCGAGAACAGTGCCCTGCTCGCCGCGGTGCAGGCGGCCAAGACGGCCGAGCGCCCCCTGCACCTGCTCGGCCTGGTCTCCAACGGGGGGGTGCACAGCCACATCAAGCACCTGCTGGCACTGATCAAGATGTGCCGCAAGGCCGGCGTGAAGCCGGTGGTGCACATGATCACCGACGGCCGCGATACGGCGCCCAAGTCGGCCACCAGCTTCCTCCCCGAGCTCATGAAGCGGCTGGACAAGGCCGGCGGCTCGATCGCGACCATCTGCGGCCGTTACTGGGCCATGGACCGCGACAACCGCTGGGATCGCACCAAGCTGGCCTGGGACGCCATCGTCAACGGCGAGGGCAAGTCCGTGCCTTCTGCCGAGGCCGGCATACTGGCCGCCTATGAGGAGGGGCAGACCGACGAGTTCATCAAGCCGCTGATCCTGCCGCATGCCGAGACGGTGCAGCCGGGCGACTCGCTGGTGTTCTTCAACTTCCGCAACGACCGCCCGCGCCAGCTGGCAGAGGCGCTGGCGCTGGAGGCCTTCGACGGCTTCAATCGCGGCGATTACCAGCCGATTACCGTCACCTGCCTCACCGAATACGATCCCAAGCTGCTCTCGCCCATCGGCTTCCCGCCCGAGCGGCCGGCCACCACCCTGGCCGAGGTCGTGAGCCTGGCCGGTTACAAGCAGTTCCACTGCGCCGAGACCGAGAAGTATGCCCACGTCACCTTCTTCCTCAACGGGGGGCGCGAGGAACCGTTCGCCGGCGAGGACCGGGTGATGGTGCCGTCGCCGTCCGTGGATACCTATGACCAGCAGCCGGAGATGAGCGCCGCCCAGGTGGCCGACGAGGTCATCAAGGCCATGGAGGAGCGCAAGTACGCCTTCATCATCGTCAACTTCGCCAACGGCGACATGGTGGGCCATACCGCCGTGCCCGAGGCCGTGGTGCGGGCCGTGGAGGCCCTGGACCGCGAGGTCGGCCGCGTGCTCGACAAGGCGGTGGAATGCGAGTATTCGGTCGTCCTTACCGCCGATCACGGCAACTGCGACGAGTACGTCGATCCGATCACCGGCGAGCCGCATACCCAGCACACCGTCTACCCGGTACCGCTGATGGTTATCGACCAGTCGACCTGGCGGCTGGCCACCGGCGGCGGGCTGTCCTGCATCGCCCCCACCGTGCTGCAGCTCATGGGCATCCCCAAGCCCAAGGCGATGAAGGGCAAGACCATGCTGCTGGAGGAGATCAAGACTAGTTGAATGGAGTTCTTATGTACGAATTAAAACAAATTGATGCTAAGACCTTAGAAGGCACCGTGGCGCGTTGGAATGCCCAGTTAGCTGAGCTTGCGGACAAGATCCCGTCTAGTCGATACACGCGTATCCTCGATTGGGCTCGCCGCTTTGTGGATGGGGACGGAGATCCTAATACGTACGTATATGCCTTATGTCCATGCGGGGCATCTTGTGAAGCGCATGCTTTGTTGGAAATTTCCCATGCGTTGCCAAATACCGATGCAGCTTGGCTCAAAGTACTACAAATCCATATAGAGCCTCGTTTAGACGTATCTAAAGAGGAAACTATAGGACATGCGGCTATGCGTGAGTTGGCGCGTGTTGCTTCATTCGCGTTAACAGAGGCTCTCGGTCTTACTTTTGATGCGCATCCTTCAAGTAGCTTGAAAGTCTATGGGGCGACGCCACTGACTTTGGATTTCTTGGAGGGTATTGCGGCTATGCTGCCAGACGAGAATGGCATGAATGTTGCTAAAAAAGGTAACTGGCTCGTAATCGAAAAGCCTATTTAGTTGGCTTTTCTTGCAAAAAATTGATACAGTTTTAAACCCTTTTAGCAATTATGTGCTAAAAATTTACACGCAAAAGCACCGACTGAATGGATGCAGGCAGGATTTCACGAATTAATCGTAAATCTGTATTTAGGATGAATAGGGGGTTCTGTATGGAGGCTAAAGTTATGATTCAACGCATCTCTATGAGGAAAGAGGGCTTCGAAAATTTCCTTAAAAATAAGGAAAACATTCGGCTCGCGTTTGAAAAGTCCATCTATGCTGTGCTGGTAGATATGGGTGAAGATGTTAAAGGAGTAACTTGGTTTTCCTCTGCGGCCGATCTCTATGTAAAATCACCAGATAAGGCCGCTGCCTAGAACTAGGTATAGAATTTATAGAATTCAAAAAGCCCCCTGCAACCGCAGGGGGCTTTTTTATGGTGGGCCCGCTCGGACTCGAACCGAGGACCAAGGGATTATGAGACCGGAGCCATAGGATTTCAAAGGACTTCATAAACCTTCAATGGTGATGTCCAACCCCTTGTTTTACGGTGCCTTTTACCCCAATCGTCCTGAAAATTTCCCTTCATGGGGGTTTATTAAAGATCGCCCCCAGTCGCACCACCCACCCAACCACCATGAGGGGACGATTATGGGGAGCATCAAACTTACCGCGACGGCTATCGAGAAGATGCCGACGCCTGCAACACGCAAAGACGTTTATGACGGTGAAGTGCCGGGGCTGGTCCTCCGGCTGCTGCCATCCGGCACCAAGTCATGGAGCTTCACTTACCGGGTCAAGGGTATGCCGCGCCGCCTGTCGCTGGGCGTTTATCCGGGCGTGACATTGAAGCTGGCGAGGGAGCGCGCCCGAGAAGCCCGCGCAGCCGTCCAGCGAGGCGAAGACCCGGTAGAAGACAAGAAGGCCGAGGAACGGGAGCGGCTGTATAGCGGCTTCGAGGCTTGCGCCAAGGATTTCGTCAAGAAGTACTGCAAGCCGAAGCTGAAGTCATGGGAGCAAATCGAGAGCGCCTTTGTGCGGCTGGCTATCCCCGAGTTCAAGGATCGGCCCGTCAAGGACATTCGCCGCCGCGATATTGTTGATCTGCTGGAGAAGGTCGCCGCCAAGACGCCGGGGCAGTCCAACCATCTGCGGGCGTACCTCTCCAAGATGTTTAACTGGCTGCTGGAGCGGGAGGTAGTCGAGGTCAATCCGGTCGTCGGGATTGCGCAGCGGTACAAGCCACAAGCCCGAACCCGCATCCTGACCGACGACGAGGTTAAGGCGCTCTGGAAGGCAACCGGGCGCATCGGCGGGGCCTTCGGCGACTGCACCCGCCTCCTGCTGCTGTCCGGTATGCGTCGCGACGAGGCGGGGCTGTTGCGTTGGGACGAGGTGAGCGGGGAATGGGCCAGCCTCCCGGCCTCGCGCATGAAGGCAGGCCGCGACTACCGCGCCCCACTGTCGAAGATGGCGCAAGCCATCATCGAGGGCCGTCCGCGCTTCGACAAGTGCTCCTTTGTTTTCACGACCAACGGCAAGGTAGCGATCAACGGCTGGGGCAAGACTAAGCAGACGCTGGACCAGTACATGAGCGAGGAACTAGGGGAGCCGGTCGCCGACTGGCGGCTGCATGACTTGCGCCGCACCTGTGCCTCCGGGCTGGCGAAGCTAGGTGTCCGGGCCGAGGTCATCAAGCGCATCCTTGCCCATACCCCGCCAGCCGCTGACGTGACGGCATCAGTCTATAACCAGCACATGTATGACGCCGAGGCGCGGCAGGCCATCGAGGCATGGGCCGAGCACGTGGCCAGCCTGACCGAGCCCGTTGAAGCCTAGTCGGCTATTTCTTGTCTGCGGCAGGCGGGCGGTGCTTCTGGATGATTGCGCGTATTTCCGCGTTCAGGTTCGCCTGATCCTGCCGGAGCTTGGATTCCGCCGCTCGCTGGGCCGCCGCGCCTTGCGGATCGAAACGCCCATTAACGTAGTTGGCGGGGTTCTCTTCCGGGAAGTCCTCGAAGTAGTCCGACCATTCGCCCATTTCACACCTCATCCAATAAATAATGCGCGTTTCATGGTAGCACGGGAAAATGCCCGGCAGGAGGGGGCCAACACCCCGCCCCTGGCCCTCGTAACCGCGCTATACCCCGCGAACGGGGCCTTCCCCTCGCTACCCTATAGCCCCGGCCCGAAACCCCCTTAAATCGCAGGTAACAAGGCCGGGGTTACCTCCAATCGCACCGCCCAGAAAACAGCAAAGGCCCAAGTCCTTGAGGGACCGGGCCTTTTTGCTTGAGACAATCTAATGTGAAATCAGGTCGCCTGATTTTGCTTCCATTTCTGGTACTGCGTCCGCGCCGTGAAGAAGGCGATGCCCTCTTCAACGCAGACGGCGATGACATCCTTCCGCTTGGCCTCGGGCATCGAGTCGGCGATGGCCCAGACGCGCTTGACGGGACTTTCGACGGTGGAGGCGTTCCGGGTCTTGACCACAGGGGCGGGGGCTTTCTCCTGCTGGACTTCCTCGGCCTGCACTTCCGGGGCTGCTTCTTGGACTTCTTCGGGCTGGTCGTTCTTGGGGGCGCGGCGGTTGCGAGTTGCCATGATGATTCTCCTGTTAGGCGGCGGGGGCCTGTTCCCCTGCCCATGAGGTGAATAATCAAGCTGAGCCGCAGCAGTGGCACTCAGAGAAGCGATCAATTGTTCGACTCAGCAAGCGCCTTTCGATACTTGCGGACTTGGGTGGCGGCGGTCGCCGGATTGACCCCAGCGGCAATGCAGGCGCGGATTACCTCGCTGGGCTTGGCATCGGGCATGGTCGCAGCGATGGCCCGGACCATCTCGACGGGGCGGATAGTGGTCGAAGGCTGCGCCGCAGAACGGATGCGGTCGGGTGGCGTGGCGGGAGCTAGGCCCGCGAAGGCTCCGGGCCTGATCTCCCCAGCAAGGAACATGCGGCGCACTCGCTCCGCTAGTTCCAGGTCGATCCCCGCAAAGTCGGCAATCAGCAGGTAGTCGGGCGACTCTACCCATTCCCGGTCCTGTTCTTGTAGCGCCTGCATGAAGACCGCGCCGAAGAGATTGTGGATGGCATCGGCGGGCGTGTGCCGCAGGTCTGGCGTCAGCGGCGGCAAGTCTGGCCCTTCCTTGGCGATGATGCGGGCCATGCAATCACCAGCGGGGCAGGAAGACGGCGGCGGTCTGGTCTAGGTCGAGGCCGGGTGCCTCTCGGTCAAGGACAGCTTGTAGCGTCTCGCCGGGGTCGGTCAGGTCGATAAGCTGGACGCCCGGAAAGCGCCCTTCCTGCACCATCCAGACGATATGCCCGAGACGCTGCGCCTTGCGATCTTGGCTGGCCGGGGCGCTAGTGTCGATGGCCGGAAGGTCGGCGGGTGCCTGTGCTTGCAGTACCCACAGGGGCAGGGCTTCGGGGTCGAAGGTCGGCGCGGGCGCTTGGTCGAGGGCCAGCGGGACGAGGACGGCGAACGGGCCGCGCTCAACGGTGGCAAGGCGGGTCTGGTAGTTCTGGCTGCTGGCTTTAATCCAGTCGGCCAGCGCGGAAAGGGCCTGTTGGGCTGCGGTCATTTTGGGGCTCCTAATCTTTAATCAGGCGGTTCCGCAACGGGTCGCCTTGGTTACTCAAAGGCTTGGCGTTCGCCCCTCCGGCGAGGTGGTGCCGGAGGGGGTGTCCAGCCCGTCAAATCTCGACGCGCTTGCTGGCCTGTTCCGCGAGGCTGGGCGTGTAGAAGCTGGGCGCTACCTTGCGGATGGCGGCTTCATACTTGCCCGCCAGCTTGGCGAGGCCGACGCTATTGCTCAGGTTCGCGTA
>JAJLKJ010000006.1:0-6339 GCA_033839185.1 Gammaproteobacteria bacterium | reverse complement strand
CCTGCACCTGGGCATGGCCAATTCCATCGGCAGCCTGGTGATCGTGCTCAGCGCCCCCCTCCTCGGTGCGCTGGCCGACCAGGGCAGCTTCAAGAAACGCTTCCTGAGCCTCTTCGCCCTGCTCGGTATTGCCATGACGCTCGGTCTCTACTGGGTGGCTCAGGGCGAGTGGCAGCTTGCCGCCATGCTCTATGCCGCCGCCAGCATCGGTTTCATGGGCGCGAACATCTTCTACGACGCACTGCTGGTCGACGTGGCCCCGCGTCACAAGTACGACTTCGTCTCCGGCCTGGGTTATGCCATGGGCTATCTCGGTGGCGGCCTCCTGTTCGCCTTCTGTGTCTACATGGTGCTCAATCCCGCCGACTTCGGTTTTGCGGACGATGCCGCTGCCGTGCGCCTGTCCTTCCTGCTGGTGGGTATCTGGTGGCTGCTGTTCACCCTGCCGCTGCTCTTCCTCGTGAAGGAGACGCCACATGCCACCCCGCGTGCGGGCATGGTCAAGGGGGGCTTTCGCCAGCTGATCGACACCTTTCACGAGATCCGGCGTTATCGCGAGGTCTGGTGGTTCCTGCTGGCCTACTGGCTGTACATCGACGGTGTCGATACCATCGTGCGCATGGCCGCCGACTATGGCGCGGCACTCGGTTTCTCCACCGGTGACCTGATTCTCGCCCTGCTGATGATCCAGTTCATCGGCTTCCCGGCCGCCATCGCCTTCGGCAAGCTCGGCGAGCGCATCGGGCCGAAGACCGGCATCTACATTGGCCTGGCCGCCTATGCCGCGATCACGGTCTGGGGCGCGCTCATGACCGAGCTCTGGGAGTTCTTTGCCATTGCGGTTGGCGTCGGCCTGGTACAGGGTGGCGTGCAGTCGCTCAGCCGTTCGCTCTACGCGCGCCTCATCCCGCAGGACAAGGCCGCCGAGTTCTTCGGCTTCTACAACATGCTGGGCAAGTTCGCCGCCGTGGCGGGCCCTTTCCTCATGGGCATCGTCGGTGTGCTCACCGGCAGTCCGCGCATCGCGATCTTCTCCCTGCTTGTGTTCTTCATCCTCGGCGCGCTACTGTTGCTCAAGGTGCCGGAATGCAAGGAACAGACGTGATGAACGACGAACGCCGCCAGGAATCGGTCGGTTTCCTCGGTACGCTGAAGAGCGTGCTGTCGGCCTTCTTCGGCGTGCAGAGCGAGTCCAACCGCGCGCGCGATTTCGAAAAGGGCAATCCACTACATTTCATCGCCATCGCGCTCATCGCGACCATAGGCTTCGTGCTGGTCATGTGGGGGATCGTGAGCGTGGTGCTGGGGCTGGCAACGGGGTAGCGTACCGGCTGCGCCCCTTCACGGACGAGCCCCCCCGCCCATGCGTTCCTGTCCTGCAGATGCGGTGGCCCCCCGGCTCTGCCTGCCATTCCGGTTCATCTCCCCGCCCTATACCAGGCAGTTCCTGGCCGAGATCAGATAGAACCCGTTCAGGCGTCTATACTCGGGCGTGCAGGGGTACGCCTTATTATATGCAAGTGTTATATATGTTATAAATCCGCAAGCGGCATGCCCAGGCCATGCAAGGCACGGCCCAGGTGCCGGGGGATGCATCGTGGGCCAGGGGACACAGAAACCCGGGGCCGGCGGAATCAAGGGAGGAGGAAAAATGCACGAGGGACTCACCAAGGCGGCGGCGCGCAATATCTTTTACGGCGGTTCGCTGTTTTTCTTTCTGCTGTTCGTCGGGCTCACGGCGCACAGCCATCTCTACATCGTCAATACCTCCACGGACCGCGAGGGACTGACCGAGTCGGTCCGGCATGGCAAGGAGGTGTGGGAGAAGAACAACTGCATCAACTGCCACACCATCCTCGGCGAGGGCGCCTATTTCGCCCCGGAGCTCGGCAATGTCTGGACCCGTTTCGGCGGCCGTGAGAACCCCGAGGCGGCCCGCGCCGCGATTGCGGGCTGGATGCGTGCCATGCCCACCGGTGCCCCGGGCCGGCGCCAGATGCCGTACTTCGATCTCAGCGACGAGGAGATGAATGCGCTGATCGATTTCCTGCAGTGGACCGACTCCATCGATACACAGAACTGGCCACCCCATCGTTCCGGCTGAGCGCCGCAGGCGGTTGCATGCGGTATTCACGATCCAAGGAGGACAGGACGTATGAAATATGAAACACAGCGGGTGGCTTACCCGTTCTTCATCGTGGCGATGGCGCTGTTCGCGGCCCAGGTCTCCTTCGGCCTGCTGAGTGGCGCGGTCTTCGTCTGGCCCAACTTCCTGGCCGAGGCCATGCCCTTCAACATCATGCGCACCAGCCATACCAACCTCCTGGTGGTGTGGCTCTTGATCGGCTTCATGGGTTGCACCTATTACCTGATGCCCGAGGAGGCCGAGCAGGAGATCTACAGCCCGAAGCTCGCCTACATCCAGCTGGCCATCTTTGCCTTCGCCGGGGCCGCGGCGCTGGTCGGCTACCAGTTCGGCATACACGAGGGACGGGAGTTTCTGGAGCAGCCCACCTGGGTGAAGGTGCTCATCACCATTTCCTTTCTCATGTTCCTGTTCAACGCCAGCATGACCCTGCTCCGGGGGCGCAAGACGGCCATCAACATGGTGCTGATGCTCGGGCTCTGGTTGGCTGCCATCTTCTGGCTGTTCGCCTTCTACAACCCGGGCAACCTGTCGGTGGACAAGCTGTACTGGTGGTACATCGTGCACATCTGGGTGGAGGGTGTCTGGGAACTGATCATGGCCTCGCTGCTGGGCTACCTGCTCATCAAGATGACCGGGGTCGATCGCGAGGTCATCGAGAAGTGGCTTTACGTGATCGTGGGCCTGTCGCTGTTCACCGGTCTGCTGGGCACCGGACACCATTATTACTGGATCGGCACGCCCGGCTACTGGCAGCCCATCGGTAACGTCTTCTCCACGCTGGAGGTGGTGCCGCTGTTCGCCATGGTGGTGTTCGCCTTCTACATGTTCTGGAAGGGCAGCCGCAACCATCCCAACAAGGCGGCCATGCTCTGGACCCTGGGCTGTGCCACCGTCGCCTTCTTCGGTGCCGGTGTCTGGGGCTTCATGCACACGCTCTCGTTCATCAACTACTACACCCACGGCACCCAGGTGACGGCGGCCCATGGACACCTGGCCTTCTACGGCGCCTACGTGATGCTGGTGCTGGCGATCGTCAGCTATGCCATGCCGCAGCTGCGTCGCGTGCAGCCCTACAACCAGGTGCTCAACATGTGGGCCTTCTGGATCACGACCTCGGCCATGGCCTTCATGACCTTCACCCTGACCTTCGCCGGCGTGGTGCAGACGCATCTGCAGCGCGTGATGGGCATGGGCTACATGGAGGTGCAGGAGCAGATCACGATGTTCTACATCATGCGCTTCGGTGCCGGGACGGTGGTGGTGATCGGGGCGCTGCTGTTCATCTACGCCGTGTTCGGTCCCGCCCGGGAACAGGCGCCGGCCTATGCCGGTGGGGCATCCGTCACCGCGGACTGATCACGGTCCGGGTCGTCATTCCCAGCGCGTCATCATGAACAGGAGTCGTCCATGCCGCTGAACGCAAGCCCTGCACCGACGGACCGCGAGCTGCCGTTCTACCAGCCCGTCGGCAGCGAGTGCGACCTCTTCGAGCGGGCCTACCGGCAGCGGCTGCCGCTGTTGCTCAAGGGGCCCACCGGCTGCGGCAAGACGCGCTTCGTCAGTCACATGGCGGCGCGCCTGGGACGCCCCCTGTTCACGGTCTCCTGCCATGACGACCTCACCGCCGCCGATCTCACCGGGCGCTATCTCCTCCAGGGCGGGGAGACACGCTGGGTGGACGGCCCGCTCACCCGGGCGGTGCGCGAGGGCGGCATCTGCTATCTGGACGAAGTGGTCGAGGCCCGCAAGGACGTGACGGTGGTCCTGCATCCGCTCACCGATGACCGGCGCCTGCTGCCGCTCGAACGCACGGGCGAGCTGCTGGAGGCGCCGGACACGTTCATGCTGGTGGTCTCCTACAACCCGGGTTACCAGCACATCCTCAAGTCCCTCAAGCCGAGCACGCGCCAGCGCTTCGTGGCCACGAGCTTCGACTTCCCCCCGCCCGACCTGGAGCGGGACATCGTGGCCCGCGAGAGCGGTCTCGCGCAGGCGCAGTGCGCCGCACTGGTCAATCTGGCCGCGCGGCTGCGGGCGATGAAGGGGCAGGACCTGGAGGAAGGTGTCTCCACGCGTCTGCTGGTCTACTGCGCCACGCTCATCGCCTCCGGTATGCCCATCCTCGAGGCGGCCCGCGTCACGCTGGTGGAGCCCCTGAGCGATGACGAGGACGTGCAGCAGGGGCTGCTCGAGGCCATCCACGCCACCTTCGGCTGAAGGCAAACCGGCCACACGGGCCGCGGGAGGTCGGGTACATGTTCCAGTTCCTCGAGGTCGAGGAATTCGTCGGTCGCTACTGGCACCGCTGGGCCACACGGGCCGCCAGCTATCCCCGCCACCCGGAGGCGGCGGTCTCGCTCGATACGCTGCGTCCGGTGCTGGGCGTGTTCTTTCGTGCCAGCGGCGGCGAGGCGGGGCTGGCGGTGGAGGCCATCGCCGCCCGCGGCTCGGGCCATCGCCTCAGCCTGCGCCAGCGCCTGGGCCTGGACGAGGAGCGCCTGGACCTCGCGCGCCGCGACGAGGAGAACCTGCTGCTGCCGCCGCAGATCGCGCTCTTTCCCGAACGCCCCCTCAACCGTGACCTCTACTTCTGGCTGGCCGCCTTCCTGGCACTGGCCCGGCGCGCCGGGCCCCAGACCGACCCCCTGCGCCGGGACATCGCCGGGCTGCGCGAGGCCTTCCGCACGCAGGCGGCGGTGCTCGCGCGGTTCCCGGGGCTGCGGGATCGCCATGCGCGCCTCGGTCAGGCCCTGCTGGCCATCCGGCCCCGGCGCCGTTTGCCCAGGGCGGAGGCCATGGTGGAGACGGTGATCCGTGCCCTGCTCGGTGATGCCGGTCCGCTAGACGGGGAGGCCCGCGCGCTGCTCGACCTCCTGCGTGCGCCGGGCGAGGTCACGCTGACCGCCTTTCGCGCACCGCGGGACTACCGGCCGCCGCTGCCCGTGCCCCTGTGGGGTCAGGTGACGGCGCTCGGCACCGGAGAGGCCCGGGCACCCGAAGACGAGGGCGACGACGACGGGGGCGGCGCCCAGGCGGTCGATGGCGGCAAGCGCCAGGCGGAGCGCCGCCGGCAGGACCAGAGCGAGCGCGACGATCCGCTGGTTTTCAGCCGCTTCGAGAAGCTGCTGAGCCTCAGCGAGATGGTGAACCTCAACCGGCTGGTCGAGGACGAGGAGGACGACGCGGCCCGGCGTGCCGCCGATCAGCTCGAGGAGATCGTCATCAGCCCGCACCAGCGGCGAGCCGCCACCCGCCTGCGGGTGGAGCTCGACCTGGCTCCGGATGCGGTCTCGGGCGGGCGCCTCGCGGGGCGGTACCGCTACCCGGAGTGGAACCACCGCCGGCAGGCCTACCTGCCGGACCACTGCCTGGTGCTCACCGACCGGCAGGCGGAAGGCGCGGACTGGGTGCCCGACGAGGCCACGCGCCGGCGCATCCGGCGGGTACGGCGCGAGTTCGAGGCCCTGCGTCCGCGCCGCGAGCTGCTGCGCGCACAGCTGGATGGCAACGAGCTGGACACCGATGCCCTGATCCGTGCCCGCTGCGACCTCGCCGCCACCGGCGAGTCCGGCGACCGGTTCTACCTCTCCACCCGCGCACAGGCCCGCGACCTGGCCGTCTCCATCCTGGTGGATGTCTCGCTCTCCACCGACGCCTGGCTCGACGACCGCCGGGTGCTGGACGTGGAGAAGGAGGCGTTGCTGGTGCTGGGGCATGGGCTGGCCGGCTGCGGCGATGACTACGCCATCCACAGCTTCACCTCGCATCGCCGTCACCGGGTCTGGGTGAACAGCCTCAAGGCCTTCGAGGAGCCCATGGGCGAACGGGTCACGCGGCGCATCGCGGCGCTGCAGCCCGGCCACTACACCCGCATGGGCCCGGCCATCCGTCACGTCACGGCCGCGCTGGCCGAACGCCCCAACCGCCACCGGCTGCTGTTGGTGCTCACCGACGGCAAGCCCAACGACACGGACTACTACGAGGGGCGTTACGGGATCGAGGACACGCGCAAGGCGGTGCTGGAGGCGCGCCGGCAGGAGGTGCGCGTGTTCGGCGTGACCATCGACCGCGAGGCGCAGCAGTACATCCCGCATCTCTTCGGTCGCGGCGGCTACGCGATCGTCAACCGCCCCGAGCATCTGGCGCTAGCCCTGCCGGGCATCTACCGGCAGATCATCGGGCTCTGAGCG
>JAJLKJ010000005.1:0-5357 GCA_033839185.1 Gammaproteobacteria bacterium | reverse complement strand
GCCAGGCTGTTGCCGCGGAAGGTGCCGGTGTGCTCGCCCGGCTCCCACTGGTCGATCTCGGGGCGCATGAGCACGATGGACATGGGCAGACCGGTGCCGATGGACTTGGACAGCGTGATGATGTCCGGCTTGATGCCGGCGCGCTCGAAGCTGAAGAAGTCGCCGGTGCGGCCGTTGCCCACCTGGATGTCGTCGATGATGAGCAGGATGTCCTTCTCCTGGCAGAGCTGCGAGAGCTTCTGCAGCCACTTCACGCTGGCGATGTTGATGCCGCCCTCGCCCTGGATGGTCTCTACGATCACCGCCGCCGGCAGGTCGAAGCCGGAGCTGCCGTCTTCCAGGTAGTGGCGCATCATGTCCACGCTGTCCATGTCGTGGTCGAAGTAGTTGTCGTAGGGCAGCTTGTTGACGTTGAGCGGCACGCCGTAATAGTTGTCGTGATAGAACTCGTTGCCGGTCACCGCCAGCGCGCCCAGGGTGTGACCGTGGTAGGCGTTGGTGAAGGCGATGACGTTGGAGCGCTCCTTTACCTTGCGTGCGAGCTTGAGCGCGGTCTCCACCGCGTTGGTGCCGGTGGGGCCGACGAACTGGATCTTGTACTCCATGTCGCGCGGCTTGAGGATGGTCTCCTGGAAGGCGACGATGAAGTCGTGCTTGGCCTTGGTGGCCTTGTCCAGCGCGTTGGTGATGCCGTCGTTCTGGATGTACTCGATGAGCGCGGCCTTCACCGCCGGGTCGTTGTGCCCGTAGTTGAGCGAGCCGGCGCCACCGAAGAAGTCGATGTAGGCCTTGCCCTTGTCGTCCATGATGGTGGCGTTGGTCGCGGTGGTGAAGATGGTCGGGAACGAGCGGATGTAACCGCGCACGTTCGACTCGTATTGTTCGAAAATTCCGATGTCCATGGTGGTCTCCCGGTCTTTATTTCAAATTCATCGAATACAGCAGTTCGGGTTCGTGCGAGGCGCCCAGATGATCTTCGGTGAGGTAGGGCTGCGTCTCGAGCGTGGTGCCGAGCCGTTCGGCCCAGCGCTTGAACAGGGCTTGCGAGGCCTTGTTCGAGGGCGAGATCGTGAGCTCGATGCGGCGGATCTCGCGAAAGAACGGGCGTTGCTCGTATTCCTGCAGCATGGCCGAGGCCACGCCCTGTCCGCGCGTACTGGCATCCACGCCGATCTGCCAGACGAACAGGGTGTCGGGCCGCGCTGGCAGGCGGTAGGCGGAGACGAAGCCGACGAGCTGGCCGTCGCGTTCGGCGACCACGCAGGTATCGCGGAAGTGGTCGGCCAGCAGGAAGTAGAGATAGGCCGAGTTGAGGTCCAGGGTCTTGCTGTCCCGGATGAGCTGATGGATCGACTTGCCGTCCTCTTTGGACGGCGGTCTGTAGGTAATGGTCATGTCGGTTGATCTCGTCAGCCGAGGACAGGGGATGTCCCTTCAAATCCCATTATGAATCAGGCGGCAAGCGCCGGATTGATAGTGGGATTTCGCCGTCGGCCGGAGAGTAGCCCTCCTTTACGGATTCAGGAAAGCGCCAAAGTATACCACAGCGACCCCGGGTCGGCCAACGTAACCTGCTGATCAATAAGGAAAACTGTCCCCGAGACCGGCCTCAATCCCGCGCGCCACAAGGCTTTGCGGGGTGTCGCGGCGCGCACCGTGTTCAGTCTTCCGCAAGCCGGATGTCGGCCTGGCCGGTGCCTCGGTCGATGTGGACGAGCACCTCGCAGTACTCCGTGTTCTCGTCCGTCGGCGTGGGGTCGTCGGCACAGGAGCAGCCCGCGGTGATGCTGGTATAGAACAGGCCTGCCCGCACGACGAGGGCGCCGTCGGCCTCCTCCGTCCCGAGGATCATCGCCCCGAGCCTGTCGTCGCGCGCGGTGCTGCCGCTGCGCAGGCCCTGCTGCAGGGGGAGCTGATCGAGGCCGAGCCCCTCCAGGGCCGGCTTCAGCCGGGTGCTGAAGTCGGGCGTGCCGTAGGCGGCCAGGGCATGGGAGAGGTCGATCATCGATAACACCGTGGCGGATGCATATGAAAGAGTCTGGTCCGGCCGCAGGGGTTGTCAATCACGGGCCCAGTCGCTGCTCAGCACCGCACTGCTCTCGAGGAACTTAAGCAGGTCCTCCATCGGCATGGGGCGGGCGAAGTAATAGCCCTGGTAGAGGTCGCAGCCCTGGCTGGCGAGGAAGTCCAGCTGGGGCCGTGTCTCGATGCCCTCGGCCACCACGGTCAGGCCGAGGTGGTGCGCCATGTTGATGATGCTCACGGTGATGGCGGCATCGTCCGGGTCGTTGTTGATCTCCTTGACGAAGGAGCGGTCGATCTTGATCTTGCCGATCGGGAGCGACTTCAGGTAGCTCAGGCTGGAGAAGCCGGTGCCGAAGTCGTCGATGGCCACGGCCACGCCCATGTCCCGGAGTTCAGTGAGGATGCGGATGGCGTGCTGGGCATCGTCCATCAGGATGCCTTCGGTGAGCTCCATCTCCAGGCGCTGCGGGTCGAGGCCGGATTCCTTCAGGGTGCGGCGCACGATGTCGAGGAAGTTCGGGCGATGGAACTGCATGGGCGAGAGGTTGACCGCCATCTGGTACCCGCCGCGCTGGTTGAGCATGGCCGCGTCCAGGCAGGCCTGACGCAGGATCCAGTTGCTCAGCGGAATGATCTGCCCGGTGTGCTCGGCGAGCGGGATGAATTCCGCCGGCGACATGTAGCCGTGCGTCGGGTGATGCCAGCGGACCAGGGCCTCGAAGCCGTGCAGACGGCCATCCTTACGACGGACGATCGGCTGGTAGTGCATCTCGAAGCGCTGACGGTCGATGGCGTCCTGCAGCTCGTTGCGCAGGGAGACACGACGGCTGAGCCGCGCGTTGATGTCGTCCGTGTACCACTGGTGCTGGTTGTGGCCGAGCTGCTTGGCCTTGTACATGGCCATGTCGGCCTGCTGGATGAGGATGCCCGGGTCCTCCTCGCTGCCATCGCTGGCGGTGACGCCGATGCTCGCGGTGATGAAGATCTCCTTTTCGCCCACCGGGTAGGGCCTGGCCAGCGCATCGAGGATGCGCTCGATGACGCTCTCGGTGTCGGTGGGCCTTTCCAGATCGGGCAGCAGGGCCACGAACTCGTCGCCGCCGAAGCGGGCGACGGTGTCGCCCGGACGCAGCACGTCCGACAGGCGCCGGCCGATCTCGACCAGCAGGCGGTCGCCCACGGCATGGCCCAGGCTGTCGTTGATGGGCTTGAAGCCGTCCATGTCGATGAACAGCAGGGCGAGGTACTGTCCGCTGCGCGAGGCCAGCTGGCACTGCTGGACCAGCCGGTCCTGCAGCAGCGAGCGGTTGGGCAGCCCGGTGAGCACATCGTGGCTGGCCTGGTAGGCCAGCTGGCTTTCCTGTTCGCGTTGTTCGGAGATGTCGTTCTGCACGCCGATGAAGTGGGTGGTGATACCCGATTCGTTTCGTACCGGCGAGATGTGCAGGTCGTTCCAGAAGGGGGTGCCGTCCTTGCGGTAGTTGCGCAGCGTGACATGCACCTCGCTGTGCTTGCGCAGGGCCTTGCGGATACGGTCCACCGTCCTGCGCTCGGTGCTCACGCCCTGCAGGAGGCGGCAGTTCCTGCCCATGACCTCGGCCGTGCTGTAACCGGTGATGCGCTCGAAGGCGGGGTTCACGTAGACGATGGGCATGTCGGGCTTGAGGGCGTCGACGATCACCACCCCGTTGGTGCTGGACTCCACGCTTCGCCGCAGGATCTCGAGCTGTTCCTGTTGCTGCTTGCGTTCGGTGATGTCCTTGGCAATACCGTAGACGCCGACGATGTTCCCGTCGACCACGATCGGCAGGTTGGTGATGTCGAAGATGCGTGGCCGGCCGTCGATGGGGCGGGTGCGCAGCTCGTAGCGCTGGGGCCTGCCCTCGCTGGCCTGCTGGAAGTGCCCAAGCGTGGCCTCGATGTCCTCGCTGCTGACGAGATCGGCGAAGTGCTGGCCGATGACGTCGGCCTCGGACAGGTTGAGCGCGGTGAACAGGGCCTGGTTGGCGCTGGTGAAGTGTCCCTCCAGGTCGAAGGAATACACCAGGTCCGGGTTGTGCGCGAACAGCGAGCGATAACGCTGTTCGCTCGCAGCCAGCTGCTTGCGGTCGCAGTGCCGCTCGATGGCCAGGGCGACCAGGGCGCTGGTCTGTTCGATCAGGTAGCGCTCGCGCGCATCGGGCTCTCCCGGCTGTGGCCGGTAGACGGCGAAGGTGCCGAGTGCCTTGCCCTGGCTGTTGAGCAGGGGATAGGACCAGCAGGCCGCCAGGCCGGCGTCGGCGGCAAGTTGTTGATACCCCTCCCAGCGCGGGTCGGCGGCGATCTCGGCGCAGATCACGGGCTGGCGGTGCCAGGCGGCACTGCCGCAGGTGCCCTTGTCGGGGGCCATCGGGATGCGTTGCATGGCCGCCCGGTAGTCGGCCGGCAGGCTGGCGCCGGCGGCAAGCGTCAGGGTCTGCGCCTCGTCCTCGTCCACCAGCATCACGGAACACAGCGTACCTGGCAGCTGCTGTTCGACCAGCTGGCAGGCGGCCTCCAGGGTCTGCGTGAGCGGCTGGTCGCGCAGCATCATGGCCTGGATGTCCTGGGCGCGGGCCAGGTAGTGCTGGGCGCCTTGCAGGGTGCGCTGGCGGTCGAGGGCCAGGCGGCTGACCTGGGTGGACATGATCAGCAGGAAGCTGAACATGAAACCGATGAAGGCCATGAGCAGGCGCAGACGCGCGGCCTCCAGCAGCTGGGCCGTGTCCTGCAGATAGACGAGGTGCTGAAGCCGGGGTCCGGCGGTCAGCGTCATCTCGCGCGAGGTGATCAGCAGCTGACGCGCATTGTCAGCAACGGGGCCTGCGGACAGTGGCTGGCCATCGGCCAGGGTCTCCACCCGGAAGGGGGCGGATTCCAGCAGGTTGCGTGAGGCGAGCAGGGTGGTGATGTCGAAGACGCCGAGCAGAACCGCCTCGTCGCTGCCGGGGATCACCAGCGGCACACGGATGAGGGCGACGACGGAGGGGGCGACGGCCTCCAGGGCCGGCGGGACATACAATTCGTGACCATCGGCGGGGGTGGTCAGCCAGTCGCGGATGACCGGCTGCTGCAGCAACAGCGCCGGAGTGACGGGGTTGTCCTCCCGCGTGCGTTGCCAGGCGATCTGTCCCTGCCTGTCGAGCAGGGCGAGGGCCTCGATGCTGTCGATGTCGCGCAGATAGGTCTCGACATCGCGCGCACGCAGTTCCCCGTTGATGCCCTGCACCGTCCAGCGGTCGGCCATGCGCTGCAACAGGAGCAGGTGTTGCGTGATGAGCTCTTCGGTGTGCGAGGCGATATTGGCCGCGAGC
>JAJLKJ010000004.1:0-46291 GCA_033839185.1 Gammaproteobacteria bacterium | reverse complement strand
GCCGTCAGCGTGTCCCAGTCGAAACCGGCCTCGGCATTCATCACCTCGCGCTCGGTATACCCCGCCGCCCGTGCCGCCGCCCGCACGGCGTCGGCGGCCTCCATCAGCTGGAACGGCTCATCCCCGCTCAGGATGTAGATGGGGGCCAGCCCCTTGGCCAGCTCGGTCTCGAGTTGTTCAGGTCTCAGGCGCATGAAGGTCCGGGTTGGAGGCGTAGCGGGACATTATTCCATGTCATGGACAGGGAGTCAGGTTCAACCTGCCCGGCCGATGCTGGAAACCCCCGGTGGCCGCGGGAGGCGTCCGCAGAAACCGCGGCATGCTTTGGCCCATCCACCCCCGTCAGCTAAGCTATCGCCCATTCTTTCCTCAACCTGCGCGCACAAAGACAGGAGTCCCCATGAAAGACCCCATCGTCATCATCGGCCTGGGCCAGATCGGCTGCACCTTCGCCAACGGCTTTCTGAAGGCCGGGCACCCGGTCTACCCGGTCACCCGCGACATGGACATGGCCGACGAGTCGCGCCACATCCCCGAGCCGGCGCTGGCGGTGCTGGCCGTGGCCGAGGCCGACCTGCACCCGGCGCTGGAGACCGTGCCGCCGGTGTGGCGCGACCGCCTGGCGCTGGTGCAGAACGAGCTGCTGCCGCGCGACTGGGCGGCGCACGACCTGAAACAGCCCACCGTGGCATCGGTGTGGTTCGAGAAGAAGAAGGGGCAGGACGTGAAGATCGTGGTGCCCACACCCGTGCACGGCCCGCATGCCGGGCTGGTGAACGCCGCCCTGGATGCGCTGGACATCCCGAACTACCGCGTCGACGACGCAGACGAGATGCGCTACGAGCTGGTGCGCAAGAACGCCTACATCCTCACCGCCAACATCGCCGGCCTGGTGGTGGGCGGCACCACCAGCGAGCTGTGGAAGCAGCACGAGACACTGGCCCGCGCGGTGCTGGCCGACGTGCTCGACATCCAGGACCACCTCACCGGCTGCGAGAACGACCGCGACAAGGTCATCGCCGGCACGGTCGAGGCCTTCTTCGGCGACCCCGAGCACAAGTGCCTGGGACGCACCGCCGCCGCACGCCTGGAACGCGCCCTGCAGATCGCCGACGAGGCGGGGCTGGCGGTGAAGAAGCTGCGGGAGATCAGTGAAAGGTGAGGCGTGAGGCGTGAGGCGTGAGGCGTGAGGCGTGAGGCGTGAGGCGAAAAGTCTAAACGCCACAGAGGACACAGAGGAATAACATAGCCTAGTTCGCCTCTGTGATCTCTGTGTGCTCTGTGGCAAATAAAACAGGGCGGGCCATGCCCGCCTAACCCCTTACTCCTCACGCCTCACTCCTTCCCGCTCCCTCTCCCTCACCCCAACTCAAGCCAGGGGCGTCCGGCCTCGTAGCGCAGCCGCACCCGTGCGGCGTAGCCGACCTTGATGCGGAAGACCTCGGCCAGGGGCGCCTGTACGGCCCAGGCGGTGGCGGCGCGCAGGGTGCCGGCATGGGCGACGATGAGCAGCCGCTCCCCCGGGTGGCGGCGGGCGATGGCCTCCAGCGCCCGGACGCTGCGATCGAAGAAGGCCTGAGCGGGTTCGGCGCCCTCGGGCCGCCGCCCCACCGGGTCGGCGCGAAACGCCGCCAGCATCTGCGGGTAGCGCGCGGCCACCCTCTCCGGCGTGAGCCCCTCCCAGACCCCGAAACCCACCTCGCGCAGATCGGCCTCGACGTCCAGGGGGATACCGAGGCGTTCGCCCAGCGCCGCGGCGAAGGCCCGGCAGCGGCTCAAGGGGGAGGTGACGACGCGGGTCCAGGAGTCGGGGGCGGCCTCCACCGCGGCCTGCATCTGGGCCCAGCCGGCCTCGCTCAGCGGGTCGTCGACGCCATTGCCCCGATAGCAGCGGCCGCCAACGGGCTCGCCGTGGCGCAGCAGGTCGAGGACCGTGGCCGGCACGGGCGGGGAAGCGGCGGGATCAGGCGGTCCAGCCACCCAGCGTGGCGACGGCCAGCAGGGTGACGGCCAGCGCCAGGGTGCGCAGCACCATGGTGCTGGTGGTGGTGAAGATGAGATTCACCTGCTCGGCATCCAGCTCTTCGCTGGCCAGCTCGTCGAACTGCAGGCCGGCGATGCCGGCCTCGGCCAGCAGGGCACGGTTGGTGGCCGGGAGCGCCTCCAGCGGGCCGACCAGATGGCGGCGCAATACCGCCAGGGTATCGTCGAAGTGGCCGGTGAGACCGTAGAACAGGGCCACCAGGCGTGCGGGAACCCAGTCGAGCAGGCCCAGCCAGTGCGTAGCGGCACGCCGCAGGCGGCTGTCGGCCGCGGCCTGCTGCGCCAGCGCATGACTCAGGCGGTAGACCACCGCGCCCAGCGGCCCCAGGATCACGAACCAGAAGACCACGGCCAGCAGCCGGCTGTTGGCCTCGATGAAGACGCCCTCCACCACGGCCCGCAGACGCGCCACCGGCTCCTCGGGCAGGGGGCCGTCGACCAGGCGTGCGGTGGCGCGCTCGATGCGGGCCTCGTCGCCGGATTCCAGGGCCTCGGTATAGGACTCCACGTCCTGCCGCAGATCACGCGGCCCCAGGCAGTAGAGCAGCACGGCCACGCCGAAGAGGAGTTCGAGCAGCCCCAGCAGGGCATCATCGAAGAGCTCGCTCACGCCCCAGATCACCAGGACGGGACCGATGAGGATCAGCGCCACCCCCGGAGCTCCGTCGGCCAGGCTGCCCAGGCGCGCCTGCAGCCACTCGCCATACTGGCGAAACCAGCCCAGCTGGCGGAAGTCGTCGAGATAGCCGACGAAGCGCTCGAGCACGAGGCCGATGAGAACGGTGATCAGTGTCATGGGGCGTCCTTGGATTCTGCGTCTTGTTGTTCTTTGTCCGCGAACAGCGGTCTGTCCGGAAAAACAGCAGGATAAAGTGTCGTCGTTCGCTCAGCGGCTTGCAAGTCGCGTCGCCAGCGCGGCATGCAGCCGCGCCCAGTCGAAGACCGGCCCCGGATCGGTCTTGCGCCCCGGCGCGATATCGCTGTGTCCCGCGATGCGCTCGGGCGAGAGCCCCGGATAGGCGCCCAGCAGGGCCGCGATCACCTCGGCGAGGCGCTGGTACTGCAGGTCCGCGAAGGGGATGTCGTCCGCCCCCTCCAGCTCGATGCCGATGGAGAAGTCGTTGCAGTTCTCGCGCCCGCAAAAGCTCGACTGTCCGGCATGCCAGGCGCGCGCATCGAAGGGCACGTACTGCACGCACTCGCCGTCGCGGCGGATCAGCAGGTGGGCGGAGACCTCGAGCCCGGCGATCTCGCGAAAATACGGATGCGCCTGCGGATCCAGGGTGTTGGTGAACAGGGCATCGATCCAGGGCCCGCCGAACTCGCCGGGCGGCAGGCTGATGTTGTGGATGACGATGAGCTCCGGGGCCATCCCCGCCGGCCGCTCGTTAGAGTTCGGCGAGGGCACGCGGCGCGCCCCCGCCAGCCAGCCGCCTGTCACGTCCATGCTCACGGCGCCTCCTCGGCCGGGCGGGCGCGGGCCGCGGCGATCGCCACATCCAGGGCCGGCGCCCGCGGCTCGCTGTGCAACTCACAGTGGAAGACGCCATCCCGGTAGAGGTACATGCTCGGCAGGTGAAACACCCCGAACTCGTGGGCCAGCGCCAGGTCGCGCTCGGCATCCACCTCGAACACGCTGAGCGGGCGCGTCCCGAGGTAGTCGGCCAGCACCCGGCGCAGGACCTTGCAGGCCCCGCAGTGCGGGCCGGTGAAGAACACCAGGGCAAGCCCCGGGGTCTCCTCCAGCACGTGGTGGAAGCGGAACTGGTCGAGCCTGACGATGCCCGCAGGGCTGCCGGCCATGGACGTATCGCTTTTGGTCATGCGGGCATTATATCGGCCTGGGGGCGTCAGCGCGTGATCGGGGCCGGGTTTGGCGGATGTCAATATGCCGCTTGCCGCCGGGAGCCGATAGAATACCCCCTCGATCACGCGTGGCCCCCATGAAGACCGACCTCGACCTCCTCAACCCGCAGCAGCGCGACGCCGTCCTCGACATCGGCGGCCCCCTGCTCGTGCTCGCCGGTGCCGGCTCGGGCAAGACGCGCGTGATCACGCACAAGATCGCCTACCTGATCCGCGAGGGCGGCATCGCGCCGCACAACATCGCGGCCATCACCTTCACCAACAAGGCGGCACGCGAGATGCGCGAGCGCGCCAGCAAGCTGCTGGCACGCGACGAGGGCAAGGGCCTGGTGGTCTCCACCTTCCACACCCTGGGGCTCAACATCATCCGTCGGGAGCACAGAAAGCTCGGCTACAAGGCCGGCTTTTCGCTGTTCGATGCCCAGGACACGGGTACGCTGCTGAAGGAACTCACGCGCAAGGACGACAGCGGCCTGGCCGCCGACGACGAACCGCGCTGGCGCATCTCGCGCTGGAAGAACGACTTCATCTCGCCCGACGAGGCGCTGGCCCAGGCGAAGGACGACAAGGAAGCGGCCCACGCCCGCCTCTACGCCCGTTACCAGCGCCAGCTCAAGGCCTACAACGCGCTGGACTTCGACGACCTGATCGGCCTGCCGGTGAAGCTGCTGAAGGAGGACGCCGAGACCCGCGAGACCTGGCAGAACCGCCTGCGCTACCTGCTGGTTGACGAGTACCAGGACACCAACACCTGCCAGTACGAGCTGATCAAGCTGATCGCCGGGCTGCACGGCCGGCTCACCGCGGTGGGCGACGACGACCAGTCGATCTACGCCTGGCGCGGTGCGCGGCCGGAGAACATCTCGCTGCTCAAGACCGACTTCCCGCAACTCAAGGTGGTCAAGCTGGAGCAGAACTACCGCTCCACCGACCGCATCCTGAAGAGCGCCAACCACCTGATCGCCAACAACCCGCACCTGTTCGACAAGCAGCTGTGGAGCAGCCTCGGCGAGGGCGAGCCGATCCGCATCATCCCCTGCTCGGATGCCGACGGTGAGGCCAGCCGCGTGGTCTCGGAGATCCTCAAGCACAAGTTCAAGCACCGCTGCGACTACCGCGACTACGCCATCCTGTATCGCGGCAACCACCAGTCGCGCCTGTTCGAGAAGATGCTGCGCGAGCACAACATCCCCTACAAGGTGAGCGGCGGCACCTCGTTCTTCGAGCGCGCCGAGGTGAAGGACACCATGGCCTACCTGCGGCTTCTGGCCAACCCCGACGACGACGCCGCCTTCCTGCGCATCGTGAACACGCCGCGCCGCGAGATCGGCCCCTCCACGCTGGAAACGCTCGGCGAGTACGCCGGCCAGCGTCACGTGAGCCTGTTCGCCGCGAGCTTCGAGCTGGGCCTGGCCGAGCAGCTCAGCGCCCGCGCGCGTGCGCGCCTGCAGCGCTTTTCCGACTGGCTGCGCGAGCTGCACCTGCGCGCCGAGGACGAGCCACCGGCAAAGCTCGCCCGCCAGATGATCGAGGAGATCAACTACGAGGGCTGGCTGCAGGAGACGAGCAAGGATCCCAAGATCGCCGAGAAGCGCATGGAGAACGTCTTCGAGGTGCTGGAATGGATGGCGCGGCTGTCCAAGGAGGGCGTCGAGGGTGAAGAAGGCAAATCCTTGAGCGACATCGTGCGCCACATGACCCTGATGGACATCCTCGACCGCAACAGCAGCGAGGACGAGCTCGACGGCGTCAATCTCCTGACCCTGCATGCCGCCAAGGGACTGGAGTTCCCGCACGTGTTCATCGTCGGCATGGAAGAGGACACCCTCCCCCACCGCGTGAGCCTGGAGGAAAACGGCATCGAGGAAGAACGCCGCCTGGCCTACGTCGGCATCACCCGCGCCCAGCGCAGCCTCGCCTTCACCTACGCCAACCAGCGCAAGCGCTTCGGCGAGGAGATCGACTGCGAACCCAGTCGTTTCCTCGACGAGCTGCCCGCCGAACACGTCGTCTGGGACGACGGCAGCCGCGAGGTCAGCGAAGAAGAGCGCAAGGAGACCGGGCGGGCACATCTGGACAACCTGCGTAGCCTGTTCAGCTAGCGGTCGCCGCTTTATCGGCGGTAACGCCGGCTTGATCTTCGCATCACCGACGTCCCCGGATTCCCGCTGACGCTTCATCCAGGCTACGGCCTATCGAAGCGGGTTTGACTGCCCTCCCCTTTTCTCGCCAAGCAGCGCAGCGGAACCCCGTCTGGAGCGAGAAGCGCAGGGCACCCGAAGGGCGAGATAGCGGGGTGCCTTTTCTTCTGGGTACTTTTCTTTGGGCAAGCAAAGATCAAATCGCATGGAGCTATTTGACGCGCCAGCCCCGAAGGGGTGAGGCGCATGGACGCGCCGAACAAAAGTACCTCGCCCGTATCCATCAAACGCCGAAAAAGATCACACCAGCCCCATAAGGGCGAAATCATCAGCGGCTCAATTGAGCCCGAACAAAAAAGCCCCCGCAATGCGGGGGCTTTTCCGTTCGGGCGGCACACTGCGGATCAATACGGCGCCGCACCCGGTTCGGGTACCTCACTCTCTTCCGGCGGGCTCATCCGCCCCTTGCCTTCATAGGCCTGGTATTCCCTGATGGTCAACCTGCCGTCGCCATCCTTGTCGATGGAGGAAAAGTCGGCCTTCAGGTCCTTGCGCGCACCGGCCTCGGACTGGTTGATATAGCCGTTGGCATCGCGATCCAGATCCTCGAAGGTCATGGGGACATCCGCCACTGCGCCGGCGCCGAAGGCGATGAATATGGCTGTGAACAGGACTTGTTTCATTGCACACCCTCCTCGGATTGCTGGTGAGCCCCCCGAGTATGGACCCGGTGTACACCTGCGCCATGTCAGCAAGCGGGAAAGATGACCCAGATCAGCAACTGATGACCATCACGAGGCACGGAAGATCAGGCGCCGCCCCTCCAGATCGATGTCCAGCAGCACGCCGACCTCGGCGGCGGCCTCGCCCACCTCGACCAGACCCTCGATCCCGCTGGCCTCGGCCAGGATCTCCAGGGTCTCGCCGGGGTCGCAGCCGTACAGCATGCCGTCGTCCTCCTCCAGGTCGCAGCCGCACTCCTCGGGATCCACGCTGAGATCGAGTTCGCGTGGCATGAGGAGGATGAGGCGTTCCTCGTCGAGGATACAGGCGGCCGCCTTGGCCGCACTGTAATCGTCCTCCCAGTCGAGTAGCGGGTAGTCCTGGTAGTCCTCGCGCATGCAACAATCCTCACGGCCGCCGGCGGCGGCCAGGCTGACGGGCTTCTCTCGGGTGCTTGCTCAACCTATAGCACAGCAGCCCGGGGATGCCATGGCCGACAGGCCCACACAAAAAACAGGGGGCCGGATCATCCGGCCCCCTGCGGGTGCAACCGACTGCGCGGAAAAGTGCGGCCTCAGCCCCTGGGCTCCAGCTGGCTGACGTCGCGCACCGCGCCGCGGGAGGCGGAGGTGGTCATGGCGGCGTAGGCCTTGAGCGCGCTGGAGACCACGCGGTCGCGACCCACCGGCTTCCAGGCGTCTGCGCCCTTCGCCTCCATGGCCGCACGGCGGGCAGCCAGCTCCTCCTCGGTGAGCACCACGTTGATGCCGCGGTTCGGGATGTCGATCTCGATGAGGTCGCCCTCCTCGACCAGACCGATCGGACCGCCCTCCGCCGCCTCCGGCGAGACGTGGCCGATGGACAGGCCGGAGGTGCCGCCGGAGAAACGCCCGTCAGTGATGAGCGCGCATTCCTTGCCCAGGCCCTTGGACTTGAGGTAGCTGGTCGGATACAGCATCTCCTGCATGCCCGGCCCGCCGCGCGGCCCTTCGTAGCGGATGATGACCACGTCACCGGCCTTGATCTGGTCGCCCAGGATGGCCTCCACGGCCGCCTCCTGGCTCTCGAAGATGCGCGCCGGGCCGGCGAAACCGCGCAGCGTGGAGGTGGGCACGCTGGTGGTGTAGCGCAGCTCGTGGGCCTCGATCATGCTCTGCTCCACGCCCGCGGTCTTCACCACGCAGCCCTCGGGGGCGATGTTGCCATAGAGCACGGCCAGGCCGCCGTCCCTGCTGTAGGCGTGCGCGATGTCGCGGATGCAGCCGTTCTCGCGGTCCAGATCCAGCGCCGGCCAGCGCTTGTCCTGGCTGAAGGCCTCGGTGGTGCGCACGTTGCCGGGGCCGGCGCGGAAGAAGGTCTTCACGCCCTCGTCGGTGGTGCGCATCACGTCGTATTTCTCCAGGGCCTCGCCCAGGGTCTTGCTGTGCACGGTGGGCACGTCGCGGTGCAGCAGGCCGCCGCGGTCCAGCTCGCCGAGGATGCCGATCACGCCGCCGGCGCGGTGCACGTCCTCCATGTGGTACTTCTGCGTGGCCGGGGCCACCTTGCAGATGTTGGGCACCTTGCGCGAGAGGCGGTCGATGTCGGCCATGGTGAAGTCCACGCCCGCCTCCTGGGCCGCGGCCAGCAGGTGCAGGACGGTATTGGTGGAACCGCCCATGGCGATGTCCAGGCTCATGGCGTTCTCGAAGGCCTCGAAGGTGGCCACCGAGCGCGGCAGCACGGAGGTGTCGTCCTGCTCGTAGTAGCGCCTGGCGATGTCCACGGCCAGACGGCCGGCCCGCAGGAACAGTTCGCGGCGGTCGGCATGGGTGGCGAGCGTCGAGCCGTTGCCCGGCAGCGACAGGCCCAGGGCCTCGGTCAGGCAGTTCATGGAGTTGGCGGTGAACATGCCGGAGCAGGAGCCGCAGGTCGGGCAGGCCGAGCGCTCCATCTCCATCACGTCCTCGTCGGACTCGTTGGGGTTGGCGGCCGAGACCATGGCGTCCACCAGGTCGAGGTGCACCTCCTTGCCGCCGATGATGGCCTTGCCGGACTCCATCGGCCCACCGGAGACGAACACGGTGGGGATGTTCAGGCGCAGCGCGGCGTTGAGCATGCCGGGGGTGATCTTGTCGCAGTTGGAGATGCACACCAGGGCATCGGCGCAGTGGGCGTTCACCATGTACTCCACCGCATCCGAGATCACCTCGCGCGAGGGCAGCGAGTACAGCATGCCGCTGTGGCCCATGGCGATGCCGTCGTCCACCGCGATGGTGTTGAATTCCTTGGCCACGCCGCCGTGGGCCTCGATCTCGCGCGCGACCATCTGGCCCAGGTCCTTGAGATGGACGTGGCCCGGCACGAACTGGGTGAAGGAGTTGGCAATGGCGATGATCGGCTTGTCGAAATCACCGTCCTTCATGCCGGTGGCGCGCCACAGGGCGCGGGCGCCGGCCATGTTGCGGCCATGGGTGGTGGTGCGGGAACGATACTGCGGCATGCTGGCTCCGTGGTGCGACGGCTTGAGGTTGAACCCCGTATTCTACACCCGGATATAATGCGGGGCGAAACCTCACGCGCAAAACCACAGTCGCCGCGCAGCCTTTGACCGCCGGCCAGGAGAAGCAGATGCAGATCGAGATCGATGCCCAGAACATCAAGTGTGGCGGCTGCGCCAGCGCCATCAGTACGGGGCTGCTGGAAGACCCCCGCATCAACGAGGTGAACGTCGATATCGCCAGTGGCCGGGTGACGGTGGAGGCGGACGGCGACATCCGCGCCGAGATCGAGCAGCGGCTCGCCGCGCTGGGCTACCCGCCGAAGGGCTGACCGCCTTCAGCTGCCGGATGCTGCGTCACGACGGTCGTGGCGCACGTCCAGACGGCGCACGAACTCACCGACCAGGCGCTGGTAGAGCACGTCCTTCAGCACCTGGTCCTCCACGCCGGCCTCCAGGTTCGGGTTGTCGTTCACCTCGATGACCATGACCCCGCGCGCCGTCTCCTTCAGGTCCACGCCATAGAAGCCGTCGCCGATCAGGTTGGCGGCCTTGAGCGCCGTCTTCACCACCTGCGCGGGCGCGTCCTCCACGGCCCAGGTCTTGAAGGTGCCCTCGTCCGGATGCCCCTGCTTGCTGTGATTCACGATCTGCCAGTGCTTCTTCGACATGAAGTACTGACAGACGAACAACGGCTCGCGGTTGAGCACACCCACGCGCCAGTCGAACTCGGTATAGACGAATTCCTGCGCGAGAATGAGATCGGACTCCTTGAACAAGCGTGTGGCGATATCCTTCAGCTCGCGCGGATTCTCGGCCTTGAACACCCCACGCGAGAAGGAGCCGTCCGGGATCTTGAGTACGATCGGATAGGCGAGCTGCTCGTCCAGCGTCTTCACATTTTCTCGACTGACGATCACCGTACGCGGCGTGCCGATCTTGTTGTTGCCCAGCAGCTCGGCCAGATACACCTTGTTGGTGCACTTTAGAATGGAGTCCGGGTCGTCGATGACCACCATGCCCTCGCTGTCGGCCTTCTTGGCAAAACGGTAGGTGTAGTGATCGATCTGCGTGGTCTCGCGGATGAACAGCGCATCGTATTCGGCCAGGCGCGCATAATCACGCCGCTCGATGAGCTCCGCGTTCACACCCTGCTCGCGCGCGGCACGGATGAACTTCTGCAGGGCACGGCTATCGGAGGGCGGCAGCACTTCATCCGGGTTGTGCAGGATGGCGAGGTCGTAGCGCGAGGCCGACGGCGCCCGGCGCCTGCGCCAGCGCCGTGCGAGGTGCTGGTCCAGCGCAGCGAAAAAGGACTCCTCCTGCGCGGCGTCGAGACTGCGAAACACCAGTGGCTTGATGCTGGCGATGCGCCACTGGCCGGCCAGCCGGAACTCCACCCGCAGCATGGGTGCAGGGAAGGTCTCGAACAGCTGGCGCGCGAAATCCTGCATCTCGGCCACGGCGCACTGGCCAAAGAAGATGTCGAGCTCGAAGCCGGTGGTGGTGAGATCCTGGCGACGCTTGCGGAAGATCTTCTGCACGATCTTGTCGAGGTCGCCCGTGTCCAGGCTGTAGATCGACTTGCGGCTCAGGTCCTGCAGCGTGCGCACCGAGGGAATCACGCGGTGCCGGCGCGCCTCGGCCAGCAGCGAGCAGTAATACCCCTCGCTCAGATAACGCTGACTGCGGCAGAGATTGACCACGTGCACGCCGGACTTGTTCAGACCAGCCGCGCCGGCCAGGTAGTCGCGCGCCTCCACCACCGGCAGCTTCGGGTAGTGCGGTTTCCAGTCGCTGGCGTTCTCTATCAGTATGACGTGTTCGGTCATGCGCTCATCCCTTGCGTGTTCGGTGGAGCATAAAGCATCAGCACGGCGCGCAGGCCGGCCCGGCCATAGCGCGCCATGCGCTGGAAGTTGCGCTTGTGGATCGGCATGTTGATCGAGTCCACCAGCGTCTCGTCGTTCTCGTAGTCCACGTACGGGTCGTTCACGTAGACGAAGTGTTCGTCAAAACCGGTGACGACCACCCAGTGGGGGAATTTCTCCTCGTAGATCTGGTAGGAGCTGATCAGCACCACGGGTATACCTCCGGCATTGAAGCGCTGCTCCATCTCCTCCAGGCTCAGAGTGGCATAGTGGACGGGCACCCCGCGCTGCGTCAGCTCCTCGCGCATGTCCTCCTGCACCAGGCGGATGACCTCCTTTTTTTCCTCACTGCGCACCGTATCGACCAGGTGCACGCCCTCGTCGCTGACATACACCTCCACGTCGAAGCCGCGATGCGCGGCCGCGAGCGCCAGGCCGAAGGGTCCGCAACCACCGTGACCGGAGGTCATGTAGATGGTGGTGGCCTCGCGCCACAGGCGCAGTTCCAGCTTGCGATCCAGCGGCAGGGTCGGCGCCAGCGACTTCATGGCCATCATCAGTGCGGCGGGGCCACAGGTGAAATCCAGGGTCTGCTCGTAGTAGGGGACCCGCGCCAGCTCGGGAGCGAGATCGGGCGCCAGCGACTTCTCGAAGCGCCAGGCATCCATGTGGTCTTCGTAATAGTCCGGGAACTCGCCGAACTGTTTGTAGCCCATCGTCTGGAACAGCCCCAGCGAGGCCGTGTTGTCCTTGCGGATCTCCAGGCGCAAATAGGCGCACTCGCGCTCGCGGCTCTCATGTTCGGCCGCCTCCACCAGGGCACGCGCCACGCCGCGTCCGCGGGCGGCGGGATCGACGGCGATGGAATAGAGACGCGCCATGGAGGTGCCGCGGCTGAACAGGATCAGCACGTAACCCAGCAGCGCCTGGTCTTCCTCATGGACGAAGACCACGGCGTTGGCCTTGGTGAGCATATAGCGGAACTGGCGCCGCGACAGCCGGTCGGTGTCGAAGCAGGCCTCCTCCAGGCGGAGTAGACGGGGGATGTCGTCGAGCGTGGCGGTGCGGATCATCGAAGCGGGTGGCCTTCCCCCGGTCAGGCGAAAAAAGTCGGCGCAGTATGCGCCGGGTGTAGACCCTTGTCACGGGTCTTGGTGCTAGTATCAGCGAACCGGGCAGATGCCTCCATCACAGCCAAAGACACGACCATGACCGCCAGGTTCCCAAGCCTACAACAGATGATAGCCGAACTGGTCGCCGAGCCCTCGGTGAGCAGCGTGAGCCCCGAATTCGACATGGGCAACCAGGGTGTGATCGAACGCCTGGCGGGATGGCTGGATGCCCTCGGTTTCCGCACCGAGGTGATCCCGGTCTCCGACTCCCCCTTCAAGGCCAACCTGATCGCCACCCTCGGCGAGGGTGAGGATGGCCTGGTGCTGGCCGGCCACACCGACACCGTGCCCTACGACGAGGGCAAGTGGCGTCACGACCCGTTCACGGTCATCGAGGAAGACGGCCTGCTCTATGGCCTGGGCACCTCGGACATGAAGGCCTTTCTCGCCATCGCCGTGGACGTGGCCCGCGAGGTGGATCCGGCAAGGCTCAAACGCCCGCTCATCATCCTCGCCACTGCCGACGAGGAGAGCACCATGAACGGCGCACAGCTGCTCGCCCATCTCGGCCGGCCGAAGGCGCGCTACGCCATCATCGGCGAACCCACCGGCCTCACCCCCGTGCGCATGCACAAGGGCGTGGCCATGGAGGCGATCCGGCTCATCGGCCGCGCCGGCCACTCCAGCGACCCGAGCCTCGGCATCAACGCCATCGACGGCATGCATACCGTGATCGGCGAGCTGATGGACTGGCGACGGGAACTGGGCGAGCGCTACCGCAACCCGGCCTTCGCCGTGCCCGTACCCACGCTCAACCTCGGCCACATCCATGGCGGTGACAACCCGAACCGCATCTGCGGCCTCTGCGAGCTGCATTTCGACATGCGGCTGATGCCGAGCATGGAGATGACGCCGCTGCGCGAGGAACTGAAGCAGCGCCTGGGCGGACGCCTGCACGAAAGCGGGCTGCACATCGAGATGCGCAACCTCGACGTGGAGGTGCCGGCCTTCGAGACGCCGGCCGACTCGCCGCTGGTGGCCGCTGCAGAGGCATTCACCGGTCAACCGGCCCGCTCGGTCGCCTTCGGCACCGAGGCGCCCTTCCTGCAGAAGCTTGGCATCCAGACCATCGTGCTCGGCCCCGGCGACATCGAGCAGGCCCACCAGCCTGACGAATACCTGCGCGTGGACCGCATCGAACCCATGCGCCGCATCCTCGGGCAGATGATCGAACGCTTCTGCCTGCAATAAGGCCAGCGGGCGGACGTTTCACTCGCCCGCCCAATTCCTTATTATTCCTACAGATTCGTTTCCCCAGGACAGCACCGTGCCCAAGCAGCCAGGCAAGATCGACCAGCACGTCATGTGGTTTCGCAACGCCGCGCCCTACATCCACGCACACCGCGGCCGCACCTTCGTGCTCTACTTCGGCGGCGAGGCGCTGGAGGGAGAAGGCTTTGCCAGCCTGATCCACGACATCGCCCTGCTGCACAGCCTGGGCATCCACCTGGTGCTGGTACATGGCGCCCGCCCGCAGATCGAGCGGCGCCTGCGCCTGGAGGGCATCGAGCCGCGCTATGCCGAGGGCCTGCGCGTCACCGACGAGAAGGCGCTGGGCGCGGTGAAGGAGGCCGCCGGCTGTGTGCGCGTGGAGATCGAGGCACGGCTGTCGACCAGCCTGGTCAACACGCCCATGTCGGGCATACGCCTGCGGGTGGCCTCCGGCAACTTCGTCACCGCACGGCCCATCGGCGTACGCAACGGCGTGGACTTCTGCCACACCGGAAAGGTCCGTCGCATCGATGCGGAGGCCATCCGCGCGCAGCTCGCGCTGGACAACCTGGTGCTGCTCTCGCCGCTCGGCTACTCGCCCACCGGCGAGGCCTTCAACCTGAGCGCCGAGGAAGTCGCCACCGAGACCGCCATCGCGCTCAAGGCCGACAAGCTCATCTACCTCGGCATTGCCCGTGAAAAACGTCCGCTGCCGGGGCAGCTCGGCCTGAGCGATGCCGAACAGCTGCTCAAGCGCCGCAAGCAGCTGCACCCCGAGACGCGCCTGCACCTGGAAAACGCCATCAACGCCGCGCAACAGGGTGTGCGCCGCGTCCACCTCGTGCAGCAGCAGCGCGACGGCGCCCTGCTGCTGGAACTCTTCACCCGAGACGGTGACGGCACGCTGGTGACCGCCGACATCTACGAGGGCGTGCGCGATGCGCGCATCGACGACGTGGCCGGGATACTGGAACTGATCCGCCCGCTGGAAGAGGCCGGCACGCTGGTGCGGCGCTCGCGCGAACAGCTGGAACTGGAGATCCAGCGCTTCGTGGTGGTGGAACGCGACGGCATGATCATCGGCTGCGCCGCCCTCTACCCCTTCGAGGCCGAGGGCGTCGGCGAGCTCGCCTGCCTGGCCATTCACCCGGACTACCGGCGCGGCGGCCGCGGCGACGTGCTGCTCGCCTACCTCGAGGCCCGCGCCCGCAAGATCGGCCTCGAGCGCCTGTTCGTACTCACCACCGAGACCCTGCACTGGTTCCGCGAACGCGGCTTCAACCCCGGCTCGCTCGACGACCTGCCGGTGAAGCGGCGCGAGCTGTACAACTACCAGCGGAACTCGAAGATTCTGTATAAGCGGGCTGGCGGGTGAACGTTGGGCGTGGATGGCGCGCATGATGTAAAGACGTTTTAGCCACAGAGGACACAGAGATCACAGAGGTAAACCGGTCGTGTTCTTTCTCTGTGCCCTCTGTGGCGCTTAGACTATTCGCCTAACGTCTGTCGCCTCACGCGTCACGCCCCGCCCGCTTGCGCGCCAGCGTGAGCCCGTCCCCGATGGGCAGCAGCGACAGTTCCACCCGCTCGTCCCGGTGCACCGCCTCGTTGAAGCGGCGGATGGCGCGGGTGCTGGCCTGCTGGTCGGCCTCGTCGGCGACGGCGCCGCCCCAGAGGGTGTTGTCGATGGCGATCACGCCGCCGGGGCGCAGCAGCTCGTAACAGCGCTCGTAGTAAGCGGGGTAGTTCTGCTTGTCGGCGTCGATGAAGGCGAAGTCGAAGCGGCCGGCCTCGCCCTCGGCGAGCAGGCGGTTGAGGGTGTCGATACCGGGGCCGAGCTCGAGGCGGATGCGCCCGTCCACGCCGGCCTCCTGCCAGTAGCGCCGGGCGATCCGTGTCCACTCGTCACTGGTGTCGCAGCAGACGAGTTCGCCCTGCCCGCCCATGCCCTGCGTGATGCACAGCGCACTGTAACCGGTGAAGGTGCCGATCTCCACGGCACGACGCGCGCCCAGCAATCCGACCAGCAGGCGCATGAACTGCCCCTGCTCGGGCGAGATCTGCATGCGCCCGTGCGGATGCGCCCGGGTCTCTTCACGCAGGCGTGCGAGCAGCGCGTCCTCGCGCAGCGAGACCTTCTTCAGGTAGTCATAGAGTTCGTCGGACAGCCCCAACGTGCGCGTCGACATCCTCTCCTCCTTCAGGCCGCCTCGTCCCCGTCGCCGACGAAGATGTCGCGATAACCCGTATACATGCTCGCGAGCATGACGGGCATCATGACCAGCAGACCCAGGAAGAAGGGAATGGCCGCGAGCACGAAGAACAGGGTCATGATCAGCCCGTAGAGGATCAACGGCAGGATGTTGCGCAGGCAGCCCACCAGGCTCAGTTTCATCGCCCGGATGGCGTCGACGTCGTCGTGCAGCATCGCCAGCGCCGGAGCGAACCAGTAGGCCATGAGCAACGGCACGCTGAGCAGAAAGATGAACAGGCCGAAGAGGATCATCGGCAGCACCATGCTGGCCGGGTTCATGCCCTCGCCGTTGTTGGCGGCGAAAAACCCGATCCCGACGAAGACGGGGATCATCACGATCACGGTGATGACGATGGTCGCGAGCAGGTAGATCCCACCGATTGCCGCCAGCCGTCCCAGACGATCGCGAAAGCCGATGAAGAGGTGATCCACCCGCAGGCCCGCCCCCTCGCGATCCAGCGTCCATGCCCCCAGCATCAGGCCACCGGTCATGATGGCCATCAGGATGGTGGCCAGCAGCCCCACCATGGGCAGGATACTGAGCACGATGGTGATCACCATGAAGATCAGGCTGTTGAGAATCCAGATGACCGGGCTGCGCCCAAACAGGCGGAAGGCATCGGCGATCCACTTCCAGCCGTGGCCGATGGGTACGCGACGCGGTTCGACCAGGGCCCAGTCGCCGCCGGATGCCGTCACCAGGTTGGCCTCCGGCGCCTGGTAGGGGTTGGTGGTCTCGTTCATGCCGACAGGCCTCCCTCGGTAGTTGTTATGGTTGTCGGTCCATTATCGGCGCCGGCCTCGGCCACGCCGAAGACCTCCCGATACAGCACGCCATGCACGTTGACCAGCAGCGGTGCGGCCCAGATCCAGCCGATCAGCGAGACGATGCCCAGCAGCAGGATGAGCCAGCTCACCAGCAACAGCACGAAGACCTGGAACCAGTGGCGGGTGATCGCGCGCCGCGAGGTCTCCAGCGCCTGCCAGGGCCCCAGGCGACGATCGGCGCCCAGCGGCAGTGCGAGGGTGTAGGCGATGGCCAGGTAGATACCGGGCAGGATCAGCAGCAGGTAGCCGATGCCGGTGAGCAGGCTTTGCAGGAGCATGAGCCCGGCCAGCGGCAGGAACAGACCGACATAGCCAAAGGCGGTATCGAAGGAGACCGTCAGCCCCGCCGCACGGCGCACGCCGATCATCAGGAGCCCGGCACCGAAGGGGGCGAGCACGGCATTGATCAGCAACTGGCTGAGATACTGTGCGGGGATGCTGGCATTGAAGGCCTCCATGGAACCCATCCACATCAGCCCCATGAAATTGATCACCACGCTGGCCACGATGGCGATGAGGCCGACGACCAGGGCCGCGCCCCAGAAGCTGCCCTTCATCCCGCCGGTGAGCCGCCAGGCCTCGCCCAGCACCTCGCCGATCTCCAGGCGGTAATCGCCGGCCAGCCCGCCGGCAAGGGTGTTGCCGGGGCGTACACGCCCCGCGGGATCGGAGACCGGGGATTCCGGTGGCTGGTAGGGGTTTTCCTGGGTCATGCGCGTGGCGTCCCTGTTGTTGTTATGCTTGAAGAGTCTACGCGCAACCCCGGCAGCGATGCCAGTCGCGCCATTACCTGCAATGTCTGCCGATCCGCAGGATCGGGACAGGCCCGACACAGGACGCCCCGTGCAAGCCAAGCTGCTGCATCAGCTGATCGAGACGGCCCGCGCCCCCGAAGGGGAGGCGCCGCTGTTGGATACGGCCCTGGCCATTGCCATGCTGGAATACCCGGACCTGGACCGGCAGGCCTACCGTCGCCGGCTCGACGAGTGGGCACAGACCCTGCGCCAGCGCCTGCCGGCAGATCCCGGCATCGAAGAGCGTCTGCGCGCGCTCAACCAGTTCCTGTTCACCGAACAGGGCTTTGCCGGCAATCTCGAGAACTACTACGACCCGCGCAACAGCTTCATCAACGACGTCCTCGACCAGCGCCGCGGCATCCCGCTTACCCTGTCCATTGTCTACATCGAGCTGGGTCGGCGGCTCGGCCTGCCGCTGGAGGGCGTGAGCTTCCCGGGGCACTTCCTCGTCCGGCTCAGCATGGACGACGGCGCCCTCGTGCTCGACCCCTTCAACCGCGGCGTGAGCCTCTCCGAGGAGGACCTCGACCGCCTGCTCCAGGACGTGGCCAGCGACCGTCCGGACGACCTCGGCCGGCTGCTGGCCGCGGCACGCAAGCCGGAGATCGTGATCCGCCTGCTGCGCAACCTCAAGGCCGTGTACCAGCGCGACGGCCAGGCCGAGAAGGCCCTGGAGATCGTCAACCTGATCCTGGCCATCGACCCCACGCAGCTGCCGGAGTACCGCGATCGCGGGCTGATCCTCACCGAGCTCGACTGCAACCGCGCGGCCGCCGCCGACCTCGATCACTACCTCACCCACTACCCCGCCGACGAGGACGCGGACGCGATCCGCGCCCTGATCGAGGAACTGGCCGAGGAACCCCAGCGCCTGCATTGACCGTGGCGACCCGCCGCCCGCCTGCTACTGCCCCGCGGCCCTGTGCGATACTGTGGGCATGAACGACCTCGAGACCTTTTACACCCTGGGCGTGGCCCTCGCGCTCGGTCTGCTGATCGGCGTGGAGCGCGGCTGGAAGGAGCGCGGGCTGGCCGAGGGCCGGCGCGTGGCCGGCATCCGCACCTTCGCCCTCATCGGCCTGCTCGGCGGTGTCTGGGGCCTGCTCTCCGAACAGCTGGGCACGGCGGTACTGGCCGTGGCCTTCGCCACGCTCGCGGCCGTGCTGGTGGGCGCCTACGCCCTGAGCCAGCGACTGGATACCGACATCAGCATCACCGGCATCATCGCCGGCCTGCTGGCCTTCGCCTTCGGCGCCATGGCCACGCTGGGGCACATCTCGCTGGCGGCGGCCGGGGCCGTGATCACCACCATCCTGCTCGGCGTGAAGCCCGTACTGCATTCCTGGATCAATCGCCTGGAAGAGAAGGAGCTCTACGCCACGTTCAAGCTGCTGCTGATCTCGGTGGTGATCCTGCCGCTGCTGCCCAACGAGGGATACGGCCCCTGGGCGGCACTCAATCCCTACAGGATCTGGTGGATGGTGGTGCTGATCGCCGGCATCTCCTTCATCGGCTACTTCGCCATGAAGATCGTCGGCGAACGCCGCGGCATCCTGGCCACCGGCCTGTTTGCCGGGCTGGCCTCCTCCACGGCGGTGACGGTGAACTTCGCCCGCATCGCCCGCGGCGAGCGCGGCCTGGAGAACGTGCTCGCCGCCGGCACCCTGGTGGCCTGCGCCACCATGTTCCCGCGCATGCTGGTGGTCGCCGGCATCTTCAGCTGGTCGCTGGCCCTGGCCCTGCTGTGGCCGGTGCTGGTGATGATGATCGTCAACTACCTCGCCGCCTGGATCTTCTGGCAGCGTGCCGACAGCCACCCGGGCGGTGAGCGCGCCCGTATCAGCAACCCCTTCGAACTCAAGCCGGCGCTGATCTTCGCCGCACTGCTCACCGCCATCCTGCTGCTGTCGCGTGCGCTCGAGACCTCCATGGGCGATGCCGGTCTCTACCTGCTGGCCGCCGCCTCGGGGCTGGCGGACGTGGATGCCATCACCCTCTCGCTGTCCAACATGGCGCGCGAGGGACTGACCGTCTCCACCGCCGCGCTGGCCATCCTCATCGCCGCCGTGGCCAATTCGCTGGTCAAGGGTGGGCTCGCGCTCGGCATCGGCGGCCGCCGCTTCGGCAGCCGTGTCGGCCTGACCCTGCTTGCTGTAGTATCCTCCGGCCTCGCCACCTGGTGGCTGATCCCGACAATGCCATGACGAACGACGACACACGCCTCGACGGCCTGCGTGACTGGCTCGCGCAGCACACCGACCTCAAGCACTTTACGCTCGCCCCGGCCTCGGCCGATGCGAGCTTTCGCCGCTATTTCCGCGTGACCGCGGACGGGACCAGCTACATCGCCATGGACGCCCCGCCCGACAGGGAGGATTCGCGACCCTTCGTCGCCATCGACCGGCTGCTCGAGGCCGCGGGGGTGAACGTGCCGCGTATCCATGCCCAGGGCCTGGATCAGGGTTACCTGCTGCTGTCGGACTTCGGCAACCGCCATTACCTCAGCGCGCTCGGGGAGGACAGCGTCGAGCCGCTCTACGACGACGCGCTCGCCACGCTGCTGCGCATCCAGCAGGCCCCGGCCGACGGCCTGCCCCCCTACGACCGCCAGCTGCTGTGGCGCGAAATGGAGCTGTTCCGCGACTGGTTCCTCGGCACCCACCTCGGGCTGAGCCTCGACACCACCCAGCACGCCGCCCTGGACGAGGTCTTCGAGGCACTGATCCGTGCGGCCCTGGAACAGCCGCGGATGTTCGTGCATCGCGACTACCATTCGCGCAACCTCATGGTCGTGCCCGAAGGCAACCCGGGCGTGCTCGACTTCCAGGATGCCGTCAACGGGCCCCTGACCTACGACCTGGTCTCGCTGCTGCGCGACTGCTACATCGCCTGGCCGCGCCAGCGCGTGGAAGGCTGGGCACTGGGCTATCGTGACCGCGCCGTGGCGGCCGGCATCATCGATGCCGTGGACGATCGCGACTTCCTGCGCTGGTTCGACCTCATGGGCATCCAGCGTCACCTCAAGGCCATCGGCATCTTCGCCCGCCTCAACCACCGCGATGGCAAACCGGGCTATCTCGCCGACATCCCGCGCACCCTCGACTACGTGCTCGCGGCCGGCCGGCTGTACGACGAGACCCTGCCCCTGTGCCGGCTCATCGAGCAGCTCGACGTCCGTCGGCGCCTGGCCGCATGAAGGCCATGATCCTCGCCGCCGGGCGCGGCGAACGCATGCGCCCGCTCACCGACACCACGCCCAAGCCGCTGCTCGCGGCCGGCGGCAAACGGCTCATCGAATACCACCTCGATGCCCTGCGTGCCGGGGGCTTTCGCGAGGTGGTCATCAACACCGCCCACCTCGGCCACCAGCTCGAGGACGCCCTGGGCGACGGCAGGCGGCATGGGCTTCACATCACCTATTCCCACGAACCGCCGGGAGCGCTGGAGACCGGCGGCGGCATCCGGCACGCCCTGCCGCTGTTGGGTGATGCACCCTTTCTCGTCGTCAACGGCGATGTCTGGTGCGACTACCCGCTCGCCCCGCACACCCTGGCCGGGAACGACCTCGCCCACCTGGTGCTGGTCGACAATCCCGCCCATCACCCGCAGGGTGACTTCCATCTCGCCGCCGGACGCGTGCACTGCAGCGGCGGGCCACGCCTCACCTTCAGCGGCATCGGCTATTACCACCCTGCCCTGTTCCGCGAACTGGAGGACGGGCGCTTCCCCCTCGCGCCCCTGCTGCGCGAGGCGATGGAGGCCGGACGCGTGAGTGGCGAGCACCACCGCGGCCACTGGAGCGACGTCGGCACGCCCGAACGCCTGGCCGCACTCGATGCCTTTCTCGCCGGCGAACGGCAGACACCGGCCTGATACCGGGTGGCCGGCCGTGTTAAGGTTTTTGCACATGCACGAGAAGACGCCCCATGCCCTTTGACGAACAACGTGTCGCCGAATCCTTCGCCTTCGACCCCGCGCAGATCGACACGCTGCGCTCGGGCTGGCGCGACCTGCTCGACCTCGCCGTCTGGGGCGACCTGAAGACGCAGAAGATCGGCGCCGTACCACGCCTGCGCAAACGCCTGCTGGAACTCGGCGAGAACCTGCGTTCGGTGATCAACGACCGCCGCTGGATCCCCCAGGAACGCGAACGCATCAAGGGCGCCATGGGCGCCATGCTCAACCTGCGCGACGCCCTGCTGCAGCTCGAACGCGCCGCCCAGGTCATCGACGGCGGCGAGGACTTCACCCGCTTCGAGACGGATCTGCTCGGCTATCGTCAGCAGCTGCTGGTCTTCATCGAGAAACACGAACGGCTCTGGGGGGACCTGCTGGAATCGCTGTACGACGAGCCGCTCGACGACGACGATGACGACTGAGGACTAGGCAGGGAGAGGCCGGATGGGACAGGAGATCGACAGCAGCGACTTCACGCCGGCCGACTTCGCCGCCTTCCACGCCCGGCTCGTCAGCGAGACCGAGACCCTGCAACGCTGGGAGGCGGAGGGACGGCTCTCGTCACGCGGCCCGGTCGCCGGCTTCGAGATCGAGGCCTGGCTGATCGACCGCGACGCCCGCCCCGCCCCGCGCAACGAGGCGTTTCTCGCCGCCAGCGACGACCAGCTCACCTCGCCCGAACTCGCCCGCTTCAACGTCGAACTCAACAACCGGCCGCAGCCGCTCTGCGGTCGTGCCTTCAGCCTGCTCGAGGCGGAGATCGCCCAGACCTGGGAACACGCCAGCGAGATCGCCGAGGCCATCGGCACCCGCCTGGTGATGACCGGCATCCTGCCCACGGTCACGGCGGCCGATCTCAGCATGGCCAACATGTCGAACCTCAACCGCTACCGGGCGCTCAACGCCCAGGTCTTCCGTCAGCGCGAGCACCGTCCGCTGCGGCTCGACATCGCCGGCCACGAACACCTGCGCTGCGAGCATCACGACGTGATGCTCGAATCCGCCACCACCTCCTTCCAGCTGCACCTGCAGACGCCCATCGAACAGGCCGTGCGCGTGTACAACACCGCCATGCGGGTCTCGGCGCCGATGGTGGCCATCGCCGCCAACTCGCCCTATCTCTTCGGCCACGAGCTGTGGGAGGAGACGCGCATCCCGCTGTTCGAACAGGCGGTGGAGATCGGCGGCTATGCCGGGGTCACGCGGGGCCCGCTGTGGCGCGTGGGCTTCGGCTCGGGCTACGCACGCCATTCCATCCTCGAGTGCTTTCGCGAGAACCTGGAGCACTACCCGGTATTGCTGCCCATGGCGCTGGCCGACGACGGCACGCTGCCGCACCTGCGCCTGCACAACGGCACCATCTGGCGCTGGAACCGCCCGCTGCTCGGCTTCGACGAGGACGGCAGGCCACATATCCGCATCGAACATCGCGTCATGCCGGCCGGGCCCACCGTGGTCGACCAGGTCGCCAACGCCGCCTTCTTCTACGGCCTCGTGCAGGCCCTGGCCGCCGACGACATGGAGGCGCGCCTCCCCTTCGCCCGGGCGCGAGACAATTTCTATGCGGCCGCCCGTCGCGGGCTGGCCGCCACCATCCGCTGGGACGATGACCGGCATGTGCCGATACGTGAGCTGATCCTGCATACCCTGCTGCCCGCGGCGCGCGAGGGCCTGCGGCAACTGGCCATCGCACCGGATGACATCGCACGCTATCTGGACATCATCCAGGCACGCGCCGAGACCACGCAGAACGGCGCTGAATGGCAGCGCCGCTGGGTGACCGTGCACGGCCGCGACATGGCCAGACTCACCGAGGACTATCTGCGCAGACAATGGCAGGGACGGCCGGTACACGAATGGGACCTGTAATCATGCGACCCGCACTGCTCACCGAGATCGACAACCTGCCCGACGGCCTGCTCGGCATCGCGGCCCGCGACCTGCATCGCGTGCTGGACGGCCCGACGCTCATCCACCTGCCCGGACGGCGGGAGGCGCCGCTGTTCGTCTCCGTGCTGCTGCACGGCAACGAGGATACGGGGCTGGTCGCGATCCAGACGCTGCTGGAGCGTTACGCCGGGCAGGAACTGCCACGCGCCCTGTCGCTGTTCATCGGCAACGTCGCCGCCGCCCGCGAGGGGCGCCGCCGCCTGGACGACCAGCCCGACTACAACCGCTGCTGGCCCGGCACCGAGCTCCCGCCGGGCGAGGAGACGCGCATGATGGCGTACATCGTCCAGACCATGCGCCGGCGCCAGGCCTTTGCCAGTGTGGACGTCCACAACAACACCGGCCTCAACCCGCACTATGCCTGCATCAACCGGCTGGACAACGCCTTCCTGCAGCTCGCCGTGCTGTTCGGCCGCACCGTGGTCTATTTCATCCGCCCGCGCGGCGTAGCCTCCATGGCCATGGCCGAGGTCTGTCCGTCCACCACCCTGGAATGCGGCAAGCCCGGCCAGGCCTACGGCGTGGAACATGCCGTCGAATACCTCGACGCCTGCCTGCATCTCGCCGAGATCCCCTCGCATGCCGTGAACGGGCATGACATCGATCTCTTCCACACCGTCGCCCAGGTGAAGGTGCCGGATGCCTTCAGCTTCAGCTTCGGCCACAGCGCCGCCCACATCGCCTTCGACCCGGAGCTCGAACGCATGAACTTCCGCGAGGTGCCGGCCGGCACCGAGTTCGGCATCGTCGACGCACTCGCCAATGCGCGACTCGCCGCCTACGACGAGACCGGCGCCGACGTCACCGACGACTACTTCGAGATCCGCGACCAGCGCATCCTGCTCAGGCGCGCCATGATGCCCTCCATGCTCACGCTGGACGAACGGGTGGTGCGGCAGGACTGCCTCTGTTACCTGATGGAGCGAATGGGTTCGGGGCGTTAGGGGTGAAGTTTGAAGTTTGAAGTGGGAAGGACAGAGCCATTCAGACGGGTATTGCCACAGAGGACACAAAGTAAAACCACCTTGTCATACCTCTGTGAGCTCTGTGGCTGATGAACAATAGGGCGGGCCGTGCCCGCCAGGCGATTCACCCCTCAAACTTCAAACTTCAAACTTCAAACTTCAGCCCCCTACCACCTCGACGCCGTAGCGCCAGACCCTGAGCGTGTCCGACCAGTGGTCGGCCGGCAGGCCGGCCTTGCGCTTGAGCTGTCGCAGGAACTCAGCGGGATCGGGCAGCTGCTCCCACACGCTCGGCAGGAAGGTCCCGCGCCGCGCGCCCTCCTGCAGGATGAGGCCGTCGGCGCCGGGACGCAGCTGACGCACGAGGTCGGCCTCGTCCTGAAACACCAGCTCCTCGGCTGGGCCGAGGATGGCGATGTCGATCGTCAGGTCGTCGAGCTCGTCGGCTCGCAGCGGGGGGAAGCGGGGGTCGCGGAAGGCGGCGGCAAAGGCGTGTTCGGCCACGTCCTGCGCCAGGGGTTGATGCGGCTCGAGCGTGCCGATGCAGCCGCGCAGCTCGCCGTGGCGCCTGAGGGTGACGAAGGTGCCGCCCGTCTCCCGCAGTCGGGGCGGCAGGTCGTCCTGCGCAAGCCGGAGGGGTTCCCCGCCATGCAGGCCCTGCTCGATGGACTGCCGGGCGATGACCAGCAGCTGCCGGCGCTCGCCGGTATCGAGCGAGGCCTCAGCCACGGCGCTCACTCGCAGACATAGGCCCCGTAACCCACCACCTGGTCGCGCGGCCCGGCGGTATCGCCGGAGCTGCGCAGGTCGATGTTCCGGCATTGCAGTCCATGGCGCTGCACCGCGTTCAGCAGCCCCTGGATGGGCAGGCGGCCGCAGGCCTGTTCCGGGCGGATCTTCCCCGGCTCCAGCGCCTCGATGGCCCGGGTGGTGCGCTCGTCCATGCGGCGCGCGGTCTGGTAGTCGTGGTAATGGCTGAGGTCGGAGCTCACCACGATCAGCGTCTCCTCCCCGCCCCACAGGGCCTCGATCACACGGTCGACCTCCGCCGCCTCGCCCGATCCCACCACCAGCGGCACGAGCGCGAAGTCGCCGAGTGCGACCTGCAGAAAGGGCAGATGCACCTCGAGGCTGTGCTCCTGCGCGTGGGCCGGGTCGAAGACGAAGACGTCGGACAGGGCCACCACCCGCTCGATGGCCTCGCGGTCCAGCGGCACGTCCCCGAGCGGCGTCTCGAAATAATCCGCGCTGCTGGCGGCCACACCGTAAAAACCCACGCGGTGGGCCGGCCCCAGCAGCACCACCCGCTCGATGGGCCGCCGGCGATTGCGCAGGCGGGCATAGGCCGAGGCGGCGACGGCGCCGGAGTAGATATAGCCCGCATGGGGGGCGATCATGGCCTTGGGCGGGGGCTCGTCACAGCGGGCCTGGTCGAGAAACCCCTCGACCATCTCGCGCAACTCGGCCGCATCGGCCGGATAGAACATGCCGGCCACGGCGGCACGGCGAATCAGGGGGGCAGGCTGGGCTTGTGCGTTCATGGTGGTTCGTCCTTTGGTGTAAGTGATCTCATCGTCACTGAGGCATGTTTTTTCCCTACATGCTCTTTGAGAGCTCGTCCGAGGCAGGGCAGAAGGCGACCTCGGGCATGACAACGGCTCGCTGTTCAAGCCTAGCCGACAGCCACCGCTTCTGCATTGATTGTAGTCATGCGACAGCCGGAAAAATCGCTGGTTCCGGCCTGAATGCCAACCTATAGTCAGGCTGTGACACCCGTTTGACGCAGGGAGCGAGAGCGCATGCAGACCACCATCCCCACCCGTTACTGGCACCGCCTCGAGGACGGCCGCATCCAGTGCGATGTCTGCCCACGCTTCTGCAAGTTGCACGAGGGGCAGCGCGGGCTGTGCTTCGTGCGGGCCAACGAGGGCGACCGGATCGTGCTCACCTCCTACGGCCGCTCCTCGGGCTTTTGCGTCGACCCCATCGAGAAGAAACCGCTCAACCACTTTCTGCCGGGGACGCCGGTGCTCTCCTTCGGCACCGCGGGCTGCAACCTGGCCTGCAAGTTCTGCCAGAACTGGGACATGAGCAAGTCGCGCGAGCTGGATACGCTGATGGACGAGGCCTCGCCGGAGACCCTGGCGCTGGCGGCGAAGGAGCTGGGCTGCCGCAGCGTGGCCTACACCTACAACGATCCGGTGATCTTCATGGAGTACGCCATCGATACGGCGAAGGCCTGCCGGGAGGCGGGCATCAAGTCGGTGGCGGTCACCGCCGGTTACATCACGCCCGAGCCGCGCGCCGAGCTTTTCAAATGGATGGACGCGGCGAACGTGGACCTCAAGGGCTTCACCGAGGATTTCTACTGGAAGATCTGCGGCGGCCACCTCGACCCGGTGCTCGACACCCTGAAATACATCAAGCACGAGACCGACTGCTGGCTGGAGATCACCACGCTGCTGATCCCGGGCGAGAACGATTCCGACGAGGAGATCGATGCCATGACCCGCTGGGGGGTGAAGGAGCTCGGCCCGGACGTCCCCTGGCATTTCACCGCCTTCCACCCGGACTGGAAGATGATGGAGCATCCCCCGACCCCGCCAGCCACGCTGACCCGCGCCCGCGAGATCGGCCTGAAGAATGGCCTGCGCTACGTCTACACCGGCAACGTGCACGACCCGAAGGGTGGCAGCACCTATTGCCACGGCTGCGGGGAACGCCTGATCGGGCGCGACGGCTACGTGATCACCGACTGGGCGCTGACCGGGGATGGCCGCTGCCCGCAGTGCGGCACCGCCTGCGCCGGCGTGTTCGAGGCGCAACCGGGCCACTGGGGCGCCAAACGCATGCCGGTGCGGCTGGCCAACTACGCCGCCTCGCACAAGCCCGCATGACGCAGCCCGGCGAACACGTCACAATGGCGGCATGGAATCGCTGACCGCCCATCTGCTCACCCTCTCGCCCATCACCCTCGGCCTGCTCGGCAGTCTGGTCGCCGGGCTCGGCACCGGAATCGGTGCGCTGCCCATGTACGTGGCACCGCGCCTCACGCCACGCGCCCAGGACCTGCTGCTGGGGCTCAGCGCGGGCATCATGCTGGCGGCCACCTTCTTCTCGCTGCTGCTGCCGGGACTGGAGAGCGTGGCGGCCGACAGCCTGCTCAGCCCGCCACTGGTGATGTTCGGCGGCATCCTGCTGGGTGCGGCGGGGCTGTGGTTCATCCACAAGCATGTACCCCACGAACACCTCATCATGGGCCACGACGGTCCCGAGATTCAGGGCATCCAGCGCATGTGGCTGATCGTCTTCGCCATCACGCTGCACAACTTTCCGGAAGGGCTTGCGGTGGGGGTGGGCTTCGGCGGACCGGACCTCAACAACGCCATCGTGCTGATGATCGGCATCGGCCTGCAGAACATGCCGGAGGGGCTGGTGGTCGCGGTGGCCCTGCTGGCCGCCGGCTACAGCCGCACGAAGGCCTTCCTGCTGGCCCTGCTCACGGGGCTGGTGGAGCCCGTCGGCGGTCTGGTGGGCGTGACGGCGGTCGGTTTCGCCGACGCCCTGCTGCCCTGGGGGCTGGCCGTGGCGGCCGGCGCCATGCTGTTCGTCATCAGCAACGAGATCATCCCGGAGACCCACCGCCGCGGCAACCAGGCCCCGGTGACCTTCACCCTGCTCGCGGGCTTTGGCCTGATGATGGTCCTCGACCAGGCCCTGGGGGCCTGACCATGCAGCAGCGAAGGCCCCGACTGCCGGGCAGCGGGCTGGCGGGTCGTCAGTGGATCGCCTCAAGGGCGCATGTCACCCCGATCACCTCTGTGATCTCTGTCCCCTCTGTGGCAAAAGGGCTTGTCCCCGCTGCTAGAACCCCGCATCCCAGAAGGTGGTGATCCGGTAGAGGATCGCCGCCAGCACCGCGGTCGCCGGCACCGTGATCACCCAGGCGGCGACGATGCGCAGCACCATGGAGCGTTTCACCAGCTGGCTCTTGTAGGCCTTCTTCATGGCCTTGCGTTCCTTCTTGGCGAATACCAGCCCTGCGTCGTTTTCCTTGGCGCGCTGCTTCATCTCCGCCAGCATCACGCGCTTCTCCGCCACCGGCGCGGCCTCGAAGACCTTGAGATAGGCCTCCACGGCGGCCCGGTCCTTGCCCTTGTGGCCGGCGATGATGATGGCCTCCATCTTCGCGTAGTTGGTCTTGAGGTATTCGCGCAGGAAGCCTACGCCGAACAGGGCGCCGATGGTCACGTGCGTGGTGGAGACCGGCATGCCCAGCTGGGCGGCCACGATCACCGTGAGCGTGGCCGACATGGCGATGGCATAGGCACGCATGCGGTCGAGCTCGGTGATCTCGCGCCCCACCGTGCGGATCAGGCGCGCACCGTAGAGCGCGAGGCCCGCGGCCAGACCCAGCGCCCCCAGCACCATGATCCACAACGGCGCCGGCGCCTTGCTCGCCACCTGCCCGCTGATGATGGCCTCGTAGATGGCCGCCAGCGGTCCGATGGCATTGGCCACGTCGTTGGCGCCATGGGCGAAGCTCAGCAGGGCGGCGGCAAAGATCAGCGGCCAGGTGAACAGCCCGTTCACGCCCTCCTTGCTGTTCTCGCTCACCACGGCACGGCGGCGCAGCGGCACGCGCACCACGAAGAACACCGCGATGGCCACGCCCAGGCCGGCCAGCAGGGCATAACCGATGGGCAGACGCGCGATCGCGCCCAGCCCCTTGATGAACATGTAGGTGGTGAAGGCCAGCGCCATCACCGCCACCAGCCAGGGAACCACGCGCCCGGCAGCCAGATGCATGTCGCGGCGATAGGTGATGGTGCGCTTGATGAGGTAGAGGAAGGCGGCGGCAATCACCCCGCCCAGCAGCGGCGAGACCACCCAGCTGGCGACGATGGAGGCGATGGTCGCCCAGTTGACGAGCCCCCAGCCGCCCGCGGCGATGCCGGCGCCCATCACCGCACCGATGATGGAATGGGTGGTGGAGACCGGGGCGCCCAGGGCGGTGGCCAGGTTCAACCACAGTGCCGCCCCCAGCAGGGCCGCCAGCATCAGCCAGGCAAAGTCGCCCACCTGCGTGATCTGGGCGGGGTCGATGATGCCCCCCTTGATGGTGCTCACCACCTCCCCGCCGGCCACGATGGCGCCCATGGCCTCGAACACGGCGGCGATCACGATGGCCCAGCCGAGCGTCACGGCCCGCGAGCCCACCGCCGGGCCGAGGTTGTTGGCCACGTCGTTGGCGCCGATGTTCATGGCCATGTAGGCCCCCACGACCGCCGCGGCGATCAGCAGCAGCAGGGCCTGGGCACCGAGATCCGGTATCCCGTCGGTATGCCACAGGGCGTACACGAAGACGCCGATCATGAAGATCAGCCCTGCGGTCAGGCGCAGGTACTCGGGGTTGCGGATGCTGGCCACGTTCATCGACTTGCCTGTGCTCATGGTGTCTCGCCCGGTTTGAATACTGGCCCGAATGTTACATTAATATGACAGCCGGAACAGACCCCGAAAATGGCCGGACAGGGGCTACACTCGTCCCCAGCACCATTCAGAAGGCAGGAGAAAGGCATGCTCGAATACCATCTCGTGGCCGAACGCATCGACGAGCACGGCACGCTGGCGCAGGCCGGTGACGCACAGCTCACCCTCGATACCGACATGCAGGGCCGCGACGACGCCCTCAGCCCGCCCGAGCTGCTGCTCGCCGCCCTGGCGGCCTGCATGGTGCGCGCCATCCAGCGCGCCCTGCCCCTGCTGCGCATGCAGATCGGCAGCCTGCGCATCGAGCTGCGCGGCTGGCGTCAGGACAGCCCGCCGGCCATCGCCCGCATCGAGTACACGATCACGGTGGCGACCGGGGCCGACGAGGAGACGCTCGACCTCCTGCATCGCAATGTGCAGAAGGGTACCATCTACCACACCCTGGCCGCGGGCACCGAACTCTCGGGACGCATTCGCCACGCCTGAAGCGCACCGGACTATACTCGGTGGATCGCCCATCTGCCGAGGAGATCACGCCATGGGCATCAGCACCACGCTAAAACAGTATCTCGACGACCACGGCATCGCCTACGAGCTCGTGCGCCACGACCCCACGCCCTCGGCCAATCGCAGCGCCGAGGCCGCCCACATCCCGGGCGACCGCCTGGCCAAGGCCGTGGTACTGGAAGACGCCGGGCACTACCTGCTCGCCGCCCTGCCCGCCACCCACCGCCTCCAGCTCGCCCGCCTGCATCACGAGCTGGGTGAACTGGTGGGGCTGGCCACCGAGCGGGAGGTGAGCGCCCTGTTCGCCGACTGCGCCCCCGGCGCCGTCCCGGCCCTGGGTCCGGCCTATGGCATGGAGACCCTGGTCGACAGCAGCCTCGATACCCAGGACGACATCTATCTCGAGGCCGGCGACCATGAATCCCTGGTCCACCTGAGCGGGGCCGCATTCCGCAACCTGCTGGGCAAGGCGCGCCACGGCGACTTCAGCGTCCATATCTGAAGGGGCGGGATGGCGCCGGATGGAATAAGCGCTTCCGTTCAGTCATCATCCAGTCAGTGATCGGACGTTTGCCTCACTCGTCACAATCACAACCCGGCCCACTGGCCCGGACCGGGCTCATAAAAACAATGCATAACGCATGGCCAACCCTAAACAGACAGGAATGGAAGGAGTTCTACCCCATGAAAAAACTCGTCATGTCACTGATGTCCATCGCTGCCGTCCTGATTGCCTTCTCCGGCGCCGCCTTTGCCGGCGACTACGGCAAGCAGAAGGCCGTCTACCACATCAATTCCGGCGACGCCAAGACCCATATGGCCGCCCTGCGCAACATCCAGAACCACATCAACGCCGTGGGCGCCGAGAACATGGAGATCAAGGTCGTGATGCACAGCGGCGGGGTCGACCTGCTCAAGGGCGCGAAGGCCAACGAGGACCTGCGCTCCCGCGTCGACAGCCTGAAGATGCAGAACGTCGAGTTCCAGGTCTGCGCCAACACCCTCAAGGGCAAGGGCATCGACTACAAGAAGGACCTCTACGACGTGAAGGAAAGCGACATCGTCCCCAGCGGCGTCGCCCATCTCTCCCACCTGCAGGGCCAGGGCTACACCTACGTCAAGCCCTGATCGACGGCATCAGTCGTCACCACGCAAAAGGCCCGGGATCTCCCGGGCCTTTTGCGTTGAGGGGGCTTCAACCGAGTCATTCGCCAAGCAGCCGGAACACCGCCGAGTGGTCCAGCTCGCCGTCGATCTCCTCGGCCACCCGCCGGATGAGATCGGCAGCGGCGCGCACCGCCGTGACGTCGAGCCCCAGGGACTCGGCCTCGGCCAGGGCGATGCCGAGATCCTTGGTATGCAGGCGTGCCTTGAAACCCGGCGTGTAGTTTTCGTCCAGCATGCGCTGGCCGTGGACCTCGAGGATCTTCGAGCCGGCAAAGCCCCCGAGCAGGGCCTCGCGCACGCGGGCGGCATCCACGCCCTCACGCCTGGCGAGCTGCAGGGCCTCGGCCACGCCGACCAGGGTCTGGGCGACGACGATCTGGTTACAGGCCTTGGCCACCTGCCCCGCCCCGTTGCCGCCGACGTGCACGATGTTCCTGCCCATGAGGTCCAGCAGCGGCCGCACCCGCGCCAGGACCTCGGCCTTGCCCCCCACCATGATGGAGAGCGTGCCGGCAATCGCGCCCTGCTCGCCCCCGGACACCGGGGCATCCAGCATCTCGATGCCCCGCTCGGCGAGCCGGGCGGCCATCTCCCGGGTGGCGCTGGGGGAGATGGTGCTCATGTCGACGACGACACTGCCGGACCGGGCCCCGTGGACCACACCCTGCGCACCGAGCAGCACGTCTTCCACGTCGGGCGTGTCCGAGACGCAGGAGAAGATCATCTCGGCCTGCGCGGCGGCCTCGGCCGGCGAGCCCCAGGCCCTGGCGCCCGCCGCCACCAGCGGCTCGGCCGCCTCGGCCCGGCGGGCATAGACATGCATGTCGTGGCCACCGCCCATCAGGTTCAGCGCCATGGGGCGCCCCATGATGCCGGGGCCGATAAAGGCGAGAGAGGTCATGGACTTAAGTTAGCCCCCGAAGTGCACTCAGGCAAGCGGGAAGTCTGGACACCACAGAGGGCACAGAGCACATAGAGGCCATCGGGGAAGCAGTTTGACTCTGTGCCCTCTGTGGCGCATTGAATTTCCTGGACTGCCCACTCGCGACTTGCGACTTGCGACTTTCAGTGCGTCTCCAGCCGGCGCAACACGCGCTGCACCATGTCCCGCTGCATGTCCTCGCGCAGCAGGGCCTCCTCGCCGGCGGTGCTGTGGACGTTGGTCTCGTCGAAGCTGAGTTCGCGGGTGGCGGTCAGGGTGACGGGGTCTCGACGAAAGTCGTTGCCGATGCCGCGCGCATCGAAGCGGACGCTGGTCATGAGCTCGTATTCGCGCACCGTGGCCTGATTGCCGACCGAGAGTACGCGGCGTGTATCGCGCCGCTCCAGGAATCGCAACTGCGCGGTGGCCTGCTCGGGCCCATCCACCACCTCGACGCCCATGGCGCGCAGCTGGCGCTTGAGCTCCAGGAACAGGACGTCGCGCGCATCCAGGCCGCTGATGTAGGTGCGCGCCATCTCGGGCGGCAGGTTGGCCGCGCCGCGCAACTGGAAACCGCAGCCGGCCGCCAGCAGGACGGCGAGCAGCACGAACACCAGGCGCGGCACGTAACGCGACACCCTAGCCCACCACCACGTTCACCAGGCGACCGGGCACGACGATGATCTTGCGCACCGTCTTGTCCTCGAGGAAGCGCTGTACGTTCTCGTTGGCGAGCGCGGCCTCCTCGATCTGCTCCTTGCTGGCCGCGGCGGGCACCTGGATGTTGGCGCGCAGCTTGCCGTTGACCTGCACCACCAGCTCGATGCTGTCGGAGACCAGGGCCGACTCGTCGACCGCCGGCCAGCGTGCGTCGATCACCGCATCGGCATGGCCGAGGGCCTGCCACAGGACGTGGCAGACGTGCGGGATGATGGGCGAGAGCATCAGCACCACGGCCTCCAGTGCCTCCTGCATCAGGGCGCGCCCCTGGACCGAGTCGTCCTCGAACTTCGACAGGTCGTTCAGCAACTCCATGTTGGCGGCGATGGCCGTGTTGAAGGTGTAACGGCGACCGACGTCGTCACTCACCTTCTGGATGGTCTGGTGCAGCTTGCGGCGCAGGGCCTTCTGCGCGTCGTTCATGGCGGCGGGGTCGACCAGATCGGCCGGCCCGCGGTTCACGTGTTCGAAGACCTGTCGCCACAGACGCTTGATGAAGCGCGAGGCACCGTCCACGCCGGAATCGGACCATTCCAGCGACTGGTCCGGCGGGGCGGCGAACATGGTGAACAGGCGCACGGTATCGGCGCCGTAGCGGGCGATCAGCGCCTGCGGGTCCACGCCGTTGTTCTTGGACTTGGACATCTTCTCGGTACCGCCGATCTCCACCGGCTGGCCGTCGGAGCGCAGCACCGCGCGCACGGGACGTCCCTTCTCGTCGCGCGCCACCTCCACGTCGGCCGGGTTGAACCAGTCCTTGCGGCCGCTGGCGTCCTGACGGTAGTAGGTATCGGCCACCACCATGCCCTGGGTGAGCAGGCGCCTGAAGGGCTCGTCGCCACCGATCAGGCCCATGTCGCGCATCAGCTTGTGGAAGAAGCGCGCGTACAGCAGGTGCAGCACGGCGTGCTCGATGCCGCCGATATACTGGTCCACCGGGGTCCAGTAGGTGGCACGCTCGTCGAGCATGGCCTGGTCGTTGTCCGGGCAGGCGTAGCGCGCGTAGTACCAGCTCGACTCGAAGAAGGTGTCGAAGGTGTCGGTCTCGCGCTCGGCCTTGCCGCCGCAGCCCGGGCAGGTGGTCTCATAGAAGGAGGGCATCTGCTTGATCGGCGAGCCCACCCCCTCGAAGCTCACGTCCTCCGGCAGCACCACCGGCAGCTGGTCCTCGGGCACCGGCACCGAGCCGCAGCTCGGGCAGTTGATCATCGGGATCGGGCAGCCCCAGTAGCGCTGGCGCGATACGCCCCAGTCACGCAGGCGGTAGTTCACCTTGATGCGGCCGCGGCCGGCCTTCTCCAGGTGACTGGCAATGGCCGAGAAGGCCTCGTTGGACGACAGCCCGCTGAACTCGCCGGACTCGCCCAGGATGCCCTTTTCGGTAAAGGCGCCGGCCACGAGGTCGACCGTCTCGGCCCCGTCGCGCGGGAAGATCACCTGCCGGATGGGCAGCCCGTAGGCCTTCGCGAACTCCCAGTCGCGCTGGTCGTGGGCCGGCACCGCCATCACCGCGCCCGAGCCGTATTCCATGAGCACGAAGTTGGCCACCCACACCGGAACCGTCTCGCCCGTAATGGGGTGCACGGCCCGAAAGCCGGTGTCCATGCCCTGTTTCTCCAGCGTGGCCATGTCGGCCTCGGCCACCTTGGTGTGACGGCAGGCCTCGACGAAGGCAGCGAGGTCGGGATTGCCCCCGGCGGCCTGCAGGGCCAGCGGATGCTCCGGCGCCACCGCCACGTAGGTCACGCCCATCAGGGTGTCGGGACGGGTGGTGAAAATGGTGAGCGGATCGGCCTCGCCCGCCACCGCGAACTGCATCTCCACACCCTCGGAGCGCCCGATCCAGTTGGCCTGCATGGTGCGCACCTGCTCGGGCCAGCCGTCGAGCTGGCCGAGGTCGTCCAGCAGCTGGTCGGCATAGTCGGTGATCTTGAGGAACCACTGCGGGATCTCGCGACGCTCCACCGGGGCGCCCGAACGCCAGCCCTTGCCGTCGATGACCTGTTCGTTGGCCAGCACAGTCTGATCCACCGGATCCCAGTTCACGGTGGCCTTCTTCTTGTACACCAGCCCCTTCTCGTAGAGCTTGGTGAAGAACCACTGCTCCCAGCGGTAGTACTCGGGCCGGCAGGTGGCGAGCTCGCGCTCCCAGTCGTAGCCGAAACCCAGGCTCTTCAGCTGCTCGCGCATGTAGGCGATGTTTTCGTAGGTCCATTTCGCCGGCGGCACCTTGTTCTTGTGCGCCGCGTTCTCGGCGGGCAGGCCGAAGGCGTCCCAGCCCATGGGCTGCAGCACGTTCCTGCCCTGCATGCGCTGATAGCGGGCGATCACATCGCCGATGGTGTAGTTGCGCACATGCCCCATGTGCAGGCGGCCGGAAGGGTAGGGGAACATGGAGAGGCAGTAGAACTTCTCCCGGCCCGCGTCCTCGCGCGCACGGAAGACATGGTGGCTGTCCCAGTGGTTCTGGGCCTGCGACTCAATCGCCTGGGGATCGTATTGTTCGTGCATGGGGCCTGTCATGGCTGGATTTGCATGGGGATGGAAGCATACCAGCGCCCGCGAGCCCGCCACAACTCGCGGTCCGCGCCTGATCCGGATCAATGGGCAAGGTCCGGCGAAGTCTTTATGCTATAAGGCAACCATCAGACAGGAGCGTTTGCGATGACCGACCACCAGAAGCCGCACGAAGAGCACCGCCTCGATCTCTATCACCGGATGATGGAGCGGCTGAAGCATTCCATCGAGGAGGCGGAGGAAAAGACCCGCCCGCGCATCGAGCATGCCCTGGAGACGGCTCGCGAGAAGAGCGTCGAGCTCGGGGAGGCCACCCGCGAGGAGGCCGAGGAGATCGCCGAGTACATCCGGCGCGACCTCGCCGAGATCGGCGCCTACCTGCACGAGAGTGGCGAGGACATCGGCACCTGGTTCCACATGGACCTGGAACTGATCGAGGCCAACCTGCTCGACCTCATCACCTCCGTGGCCGACCGTACCCGCGTCGAACTCGCCGAGATCGCCGCCCGCGCCCAGGTCGCCAACATCTACCAGACCGGCGAGATCACCGGCCCCGGCACCCTCACCTGCAGCGAATGCGGCGAGGAACTGCACTTCAAGAAGGCCGGCCACGTCCCGCCCTGCCCCCGGTGCCACGCCACCACCTTCACCCGCAAGAGGCCCTGAAAGCGGTCCGTGGTCCGTTGAGACTCCACTTCAGCAGTCCGGATGGGGCATAGCGGATACGCACCCTGGGTTTCACAACGGACCACGGACTATGAACGGCCCGACAGGGCCCCGCCTCACCGCCTCCACCGCAGGGCGGCCAGCAGCCCCAGCACCAGAACCGCCAGCCCCACCACCGGCCAGTTCCCCCAGCGGGCATAGGGCGTCATGCCCTCGTAGGGCTGTATCTCGGCATTGAGCACATGCCGCTCGAACTGGGGCGAGACGGCGACCAGCCGCCCGCGGGCGTCGATCACGGCGGACACCCCCGTGTTGGTGGCACGCACCATCCAGCGCCCGCTCTCCAGGGCGCGCATGCGCGCGAGCTCGAGATGCTGCCAGGGGGCGAGGCTGTCACCGAACCAGGCGTCGTTGCTGACGTTGATGAGATAGGCCGCCTCCGGCAGGGCCTCGATCACCTCCTCGCCGAAGGCGTCCTCGTAGCAGATCGAGGCGCCGACGGGGTGGCCGTTGACCTGGAGCAGCGGCCGGCCGGTGCCGGTGCCCAGGTCGGACATGGGAATGACGACGAAGCGGTCCAGCCAGCCCAGCAGTCCGCGCAGCGGCGTGTACTCGCCGAAGGGGACGAGGTGCCGCTTGTGGTAGACGTCGATCTCGCCATCCAGCACGACCAGGCTGTTGTAGTAGGTGCCGTCCTGCGGATCCCGCACGAAGATACCGGTGACCAGCGCCGTCCCGTGGACATGGGCATCGGCGGCCAGTGGTCGCAGGTAGTCCGCGGCCACCTGCCCGAAGGTGGCGGGGATGGCCGACTCCGGCCACACGATCACGTCGCGGCCGAAGTGCGCGCGGGTGAGCTTTTCGTAGATCTCCAGGGTTGGCTGGAACTGCTCACGCCGCCACTTGTCCTCCTGCGCAATGGACGGCTGCACGATGCTCACGCTCAGCGTCTCGCCGACCGGTCGTGTCCAGGACAGCGCCGCCAGCAGCAGACCGCCCAGGACCAGGGCCGCGACGCCGCCGCCGGCCAGCCAGCGCCGCCGACCGGGCAGCACCAGCAGACCGGCCAGCCCCGCGGCCAGCAGCGCCGCCACCAGGCTCGCGCCATAGGCACCGAGCACCGGCACATAGCCCATCAGCCAGGAGTCGACCTGCGGATGACCGAGCAGCAGCCAGGGAAAGCCCGTGAAGAGCCAGCCGCGCACCCACTCGTGGAGCACCCAGCCGAAGGGCAGTGCCACCAGCAGCGCCGCCGCACCCAGGCTGAAGCGGCGGCCAAGGCGCACCATCAGGCTGCCGATGATGGCGGGATAAAGCGCCAGCACGGCGATGAACAGCGCGGTGAACAGCCCGGCCAGCGGCGCCACCGCGTTACCGAAGAGATGGATGCTGTTGTACACCCAGGACACGCCCACCCCGAACTGCCCCAGACCGAACAGATAGCCGCGCCAGAAGGCGCGCCGCGGGGAGATCTGCAGCCACAGCAGGAACAGCAGCGCGGGTGAGAGGACGGACAGCAGCCGCCATTCGAAGGGGGCGAAGGCCAGCGGCAGCAGGGCGCCGGCCGCGAGCGCGAGCAGGTCACCCAGTCGCGGCCGGGCCGCGAGCCACTGCAGCCAGTTCATGCCGGATCAGGCCTCGGGCTCGTCGCCGCCGTTGGCCCGCAGGCTGAGCTGCAGCAGGTGGATGCGACGATTGTCGGCGCGCAGCACCTTGAAGTCGAAGCGATCGACCGTGATCTCCTCGCCACGCTTGGGCACGTGGCCGAAGCGGTTCATCAGCAGACCGCCGATGGTGTCGAATTCCTCGTCGCTGTACTCGGTGCCGAAGTATTCGTTGAACTCGTCGATCGGCGTGAGCGCCTTCACCGTATAGCGGTTGTCGGTGTGACGCAGGATGTCGTGGCCATCGTCGACGATGTCATGCTCGTCGTCGATCTCGCCGACGATCTGCTCCAGCACGTCCTCGATGGTCACCAGGCCCGACACGCCGCCGTACTCGTCCACCACGATGGCCATGTGGTTGTGGCTGTTGCGGAACTCGTTGAGCAGCACATTGAGGCGCTTGCTCTCGGGGATGAAGACCGCCGGCCGCAGGTAGTCCTGGATGTCGAAGTCCTCCTCGCGCTGCTCCGCCGCATAAAACCGCAGCAGGTCCTTGGCCAGCAGGATGCCCTCCACGTCGTCGCGACTGTCGCCCACCACGGGGAAACGCGAATGGGCCGAGTCGATGATCACCGGCAGCATCTCCGCCACCCGCGCATCCTGCTCCACCACCACCATCTGCGAGCGCGGGATCATGATGTCCCGTACCTGCATCTCCGAGACCTGCAAGACGCCCTCGATCATGGCGAGCGCATCCATATCCAGCAGCTCCCGCTGCTGCGCGCCGCGCAACAACTCGATCAACTGCTCACGGTCCCGGGGCTCCCCCAGCAACACCTGGCTCAGGCGATCCAGCCAGCGCGACTGGGAGGAAGAGGTACTAGGTCGGTCTTCTTTCATGATGTAAGTCTATCCGTATTGGAAACTGTCTATTCGCCACAGAGGGCACAGAGACCACAGAGGCAAAACTCAGGCCAATCAACTACACAGGGCCTGTCATCAACAGGTGCAGATCGGGCTGCGCTAGAAAGGGTTTATCCTGCGAAACCACGCGAACCCCTCTGTGAACTCTGTGCCCTCTGTGGCCAAAAAGGTCTCAGCAGTAAGGATCGGCAAAGCCTAAACCAGCCAGAATTTCCTTTTCAATCGTCTCCATCGCCTCGGCCTCGGCCTCGTCGATGTGGTCGTAGCCCTGCAGGTGCAGCAGGCCGTGCACCACCATGTGCGCCCAGTGGCTTGCTTCGCTCTTGCCCTGTTCGCGGGCCTCGGCCTGCACCACCGGGGTGCAGATGACGAGATCGCCCAGGTAACCGCCGAGGTCCTCGGCGGGCAGGCCCGGCGGGGCCTCGAAGGGAAAGGAGAGCACGTTGGTGGGCCGGTCCTTGCCGCGGTAGTCGCGGTTGAGCGCCTGGCTCTCGTCGGCCTCGACCAGGCGGATGACCACCTCGGCCCCGCCCTCCCCGCGCCAGGCCGCCTCGGCCCAACGGGCGAGATCGGCATCGGCAGGTCGCGCGCCGGCAGCGGCGTCCTGCACTTCCACGGCGAGCCGGCTCATGCCTGGCCTTCGCCCTGCTCCGAGCGGTCGTAGGCCTGCACGATGCGCTGCACCAGCGGGTGGCGCACCACATCGTGGGCGGTGAAGAAGCTGAAACTCACGCCGTCCACATCCTTCAGCACCTCGATCACGTGCCGCAGGCCGGACTGCTGGTTGCGCGGGAGGTCGACCTGGGTCACGTCGCCCGTGACCACGGCCGTGGAGCCGAAGCCGATGCGGGTGAGGAACATCTTCATCTGCTCCACCGTGGTGTTCTGCGCCTCGTCCAGCAGGATGAAGGCGTCGTTCAGCGTGCGTCCGCGCATGTAGGCCAGCGGTGCCACCTCGATGATGTTGCGCTCGATGAGCTTGGCCACCTTCTCGAAGCCCAGCATCTCGTAGAGCGCGTCGTACATGGGCCGCAGATAGGGGTCGATCTTCTGCGCGAGGTCCCCGGGCAGGAAGCCCAGACGCTCGCCGGCCTCCACCGCCGGGCGCACCAGCACCAGGCGGCGCACCATGTCGCTCTCCAGCGCCTCCACGGCGGCCGCCACGGCCAGGTAGGTCTTGCCGGTGCCGGCCGGGCCCACACCGAACACCAGGTCGTGCGACTGGATGGACTTGAGATACCGCGCCTGGCTCGGCCCGCGCGCGCGGATGTTGCCGCGCTTGATGCGCAGGGTGAAGTCCTCCTTCGCCTCGGCCCGCTGCTCCAGCAGCTGCTCCACGCCGGACTCCTGCAGCCACAGGTGTACCCGCTCCGGGCTGAGCTGCTCCTCGCGGGTCGCGCGGTACAGGTCGCGCAGCAGCTCGCCCGCCGCCTGTGCGGGGCGGTGTTCACCGATGATGTTGAAGTGGTTCGCGCGGTTGTTGATCTCCACGCCCAGACGCCGCTCCAGCTGGCGCAGATGCTCGTCGAACTGGCCGCAGAGATTGGCCAGGCGGGCATTGTCGGCGGGTTCGAGGGTCACGGCCACGGAACTCGGGTGGTCGTCGAGGACGGTTTCAGTCTGGATCTGAGCCAAGGAGCGGATTACCTGCAGGAAATATCGGAGCGATGGGTCGAGTATACGTGATGATTAACATGGGAGCGCTGTTTGTGCCCTCTGGGCGAAGGCGCGATCACGGTCGGCCCGGGCAATCGCGCCTCGCAGCGCTCCTACGGCTACAGGTGGGGATTCATCACACAGATTCAAGCGGTTACGGCCACGCGCTCACCGGTCGCGACATCCTCGACCGCCACCACCTCGCCCCGCAGGGAGTTCGGCAGGGCCTCGGTGATGCGCACGTCGACGAAGCGGCCGATCAGGCGCTCGTGGCCGTCGAAATTGACCACGCGGTTGTTCTCGGTACGGCCGGCGAGCTGTTTCGGGTCCTTGCGCGAGGGGCGCTCGACCAGCACGGACTGCACCGTACCGACCATGGACTGGCTGATGGCCTCGGCCATCTCCAGGATGCGTGCCTGCAGGCGCGCCAGGCGGGCCTTCTTCGCCTCCAGCGGCACGTCGTCCGGCAGGGACGAGGCCGGCGTGCCGGGACGGCGGCTGTAGATGAAGCTGAAGGAGGTATCGAAGCCGATGTCCTCGATGAGCTTCATGGTGGCCTCGAAATCGGCGTCGGTCTCGCCCGGGAAGCCGACGATGAAGTCCGACGACAGGCTGATCCCGGGCCGCGCCTCGCGCAGGCGGCGGATCTTCTGCTTGTACTCCAGCGCCGTGTGGCCGCGCTTCATCGCCGCGAGGATGCGGTCCGAGCCGCTCTGCACCGGCAGGTGCAGGTGGCTGACGAGCTGCGGCACCTCGGCGAAGGCCTGGATCAGGGAATCGGAGAACTCCACCGGATGGGAGGTGGTGAAGCGGATGCGGTCGATGCCGTCGATGGCCGCCACGTAGTGGATCAGCAGGGCCAGGTCGGCGATCTCGCCATCGTGCATGCGCCCGCGGTAGGCGTTCACGTTCTGGCCGAGCAGGTTCACCTCGCGCACGCCCTGGGCCGCGAGCTGCACCACCTCGGCAATCACGTCGTCGAACGGCCGGCTGATCTCCTCGCCACGGGTATAGGGCACCACGCAGAAGGTGCAGTACTTCGAACAGCCCTCCATCACCGAGACGAAGGCCGTGGGACCCTCGGCGCGCGGCTCCGGCAGGTTGTCGAACTTCTCGATCTCCGGGAAGGAGATATCGACGACGGGCAGGTGGAAACGGCGCACGCCCTCGAGCATCTCCGGCAGACGGTGCAGGGTCTGCGGCCCGAAGACCACGTCCACGCAGGGCGCCCGCTCGCGCAGCGCCTCGCCTTCCTGGCTCGCCACGCAGCCGCCCACGCCGATCACCAGGCCGGGCTTGCCGTCCTTCAGCGCCTTCCACTTGCCGAGCAGTGAGAACACCTTCTCCTGGGCCTTTTCCCGGATGGAGCAGGTATTCAACAGCAGCACGTCCGCCTCCTCGGCGGACTGCGCAAGCTCCATGCCCTCAGAGGCATTGAGCACGTCCAGCATCTTCGCCGAATCGTACTCGTTCATCTGACAGCCATGGGTCTGGATAAAGACTTTCTTTGCCATCGCGGGATTATACAAGGCGGGAGAAGAAGACGACAGGACGGCAGCCGGCGCCGATCATCGTGGCTGCCGTCTCATCGGGGCGGCAGGTCTGGCCTGCCGCCGACGGGTGAAGGCTAGAACGGGATGTCGTCGTCGAAGTCATCCATCGAGGGCGCCGGCTGGCTCGGGGCCTGGGACGGGGCGGACGACTGGCCGCCGCGGCCCTGGGGGGCGGCGTCGTAGGGGGCATCGCCACCGCGCCCGCCGCCGGCACCGCCGCCGAGCATCTGCATCTCGGAGGCGACGATCTCGGTGGTGTAGCGGTCCTGGCCGTCCTGGCCCTGCCACTTGCGGGTTTGCAGGCGGCCTTCGACGTAGACCTGGGAGCCCTTGCGCAGGTATTCGCCGGCGATCTCGGCCAGGCGGTTGAAGAAGACCACGCGGTGCCACTCGGTGCGTTCCTGGCGCTCGCCGGTGTTCTTGTCCTTCCACTGGTCGGTCGTGGCCAGGGAGATGTTGGTGACGGCGCCGCCGCTGGGCATGTACTTCACTTCGGGGTCGTTACCCAGGTTGCCGACCAGGATGACCTTGTTTACTCCGCGTGCCATGTGTCTCCCCTCTTCTTGAGATGCGTTGATGCTGATCGGCCAATTCTACGCAGGGCTCGCCGAGAATTCACGCAAACCCTGTTCGTCCAGTGCATGGCGCTCGACCTTGAGGTAGGCCACGCCCTCCTCGTGGGCGATGACGGCCTCGGCCACGCCCCGCACGGCGGTGAGGCGCCGCACGAGATCGCGGGCCCGGGCGGCATCCATGGGGCCGACGTTGAGCAGGTAGCTGGAGAGATACCGCGGGTGGCGCATGGTGGCCGCCACCAGCAGCCAGAGCGCCATGCTCAGGCTGGTGAACCAGAACACGCCGTCGGCGCCGAAACGGCCTGCCAGGGCCCCGCCCGCCGCACCACCGACGAAGATGCCGAGGAACTGCGCGGTGGAATACACGCCCATGGCGGTGCCCTTGCGGTCCGGCGGGGCGAACTTGGCCACCAGCGAGGGCAGCGAGGCCTCGAGCACGATGAAGGCCCAGAAATACAGGAACAGGGCCACGGCGAGCCCGGCCAGGCCGTCGACCAGCAGGTAGGCGATCTGGGCCACGCCCAGCAGGGCAATGGCGCCCAGGAACACGGGCTTCATGCGCCGGTGCTTCTCGGCCACGATGATGAACGGGATCATGGCCAGGAAGGCGATGACCAGCACCGGCAGGTAGATGAGCCAGTGCTGGGCGCCCGGCAGGCCGGACCCGACCAGCAGCGGCGGGATGACGATGAAGTTGGCCATCATGCTCATGTGCAGGACGAAGATCCCCAGGTCCAGGCGCAGCAGCTGACCGTCGCGCAGCACACCACCGAGGCTGGCGGGCTCGGTCTGCGCGTCGCGATGAAAGCGCACGGCGGCCGGACGCGGGACGACGAAGGCGATGATGCCGATGGCGATCACGGCCATCACGGCGGTGATCCAGAAGATGCCGGGCACGCCGATCCAGCGATCCAGGACCGGGCCGCCGATCATGGCCACGGCGAAGGCAATGCCGATGCTCATGCCGATGACGGCCATGGCCTTGGCACGATGCTCCTCCCGGGTGAGGTCGGCGGCCAGGGCCATGAGGGCGGCCGCCACGGCCCCGGCGCCCTGCAGGGCGCGGCCGAGGATGACGCCGTGGATGGAATCGGCGGTGGCGGCCAGCACGCTGCCCAGGGTGAAGACGATCAGCCCCCCGATGATCACCGGCTTGCGGCCCAGGCGGTCGGAGAGCATGCCCAGCGGCAGCTGGAAGGCCGCCTGGGTGAAGCCGTAGACGCCCAGCGCCATGCCCACCAGGAAGGGCGTGACGCCGGCCAGGCCCTCGGCATAGAGGGCGAACACGGGCAGGATCATGAACAGGCCGAGCATGCGCACGGCATACACACTGCCCAGCGAGAACGCGGCGCGCCTCTCGCGCGGGGTCATCTGGTCGGAATAACCGGACTTCAAAGCCTTTCCTTTATGCCTGGGGAGATCGCGGGAGGCGTATCTTAACAAGTTTCCCCCCGCAGCATGGCATCTGGGACGGGAGGCGCGCGGGGAGATGGACGGCCCTCTCCCCGGCCATTCCTGCGCAGGCGGGAATCCAGTGGGCGCGGATCAATCCCGTGGCGTTTGTGTAGTACACTGGGCCGTTTCGCCAGCCTCCCCCCGAGCCGGTGGGATTTGACTGGTCAACACGCTCCGCCCACGAGCCACTGCATTCGGTAAACCCATGGATTTCATACGCATTCGCGGTGCGCGAACGCACAATCTCAAGAACGTCGACCTCGACCTCCCGCGCGACAAGCTGATCGTGATCACCGGCCTGTCGGGCTCGGGCAAGTCGTCGCTGGCCTTCGACACCATCTTCGCCGAGGGCCAGCGCCGCTACGTGGAATCGCTGTCTGCCTACGCGCGCCAGTTCCTCTCCATGATGGAGAAGCCGGACATCGACCACATCGAGGGGCTGTCGCCGGCGATCTCCATTGAGCAGAAGACCACCTCGCACAACCCGCGTTCGACGGTGGGCACGATCACCGAGATCTACGACTACCTGCGCCTGCTCTACGCCCGCGCCGGGGTGCCGCGCTGCCCGGATCACGCCATCGCGCTGGAGGCCCAGACCGTCAGCCAGATGGTGGACCAGGTGCTGGCCCTGCCCGAGGGCACCAAGCTGATGCTGCTGGCCCCGGTGGTGCAGAACCGCAAGGGCGAGCACCTGCAGGTGATCGAGGAGCTGCGCGCCCAGGGCTTCATCCGCGCACGCATCGACGGCACGGTGCACGAGCTGGACCAGGCCCCGACCATGGACCTGCGGCGCAAGCACAGCATCGAGGTGGTGGTGGACCGCATCAAGGTGCGCGATGACCTCAAGCTGCGCCTGGCGGAGTCCTTCGAGACCGCCCTGCGCCTGGCCGACGGCATCGCGCGCGTGGCCTTCATGGACGAGCCGGAGCGAGAGGAGCTGGTGTTCTCGGCCAAGTTCGCCTGCCCGATGTGCGGCTACTCGCTGGCCGAGCTGGAGCCGCGGCTGTTCTCCTTCAACAACCCGGTGGGCGCCTGCCCGAGCTGCGACGGCCTGGGCATCAAGCAGTTCTTCGACCCCGAGCGGGTGGTGGCCCGCCCCGAGGTGAGCCTGGCCGGCGGCGCGGTGCGCGGCTGGGACCGCCGCAACGCTTATTACTTCCAGATGATCTCCTCGCTGGCCACCCACTACGGCTTCGACATCGAGACCCCCTTCGAGGAGCTCGCTGAGGACGTGCGCCAGGTCATCCTCTTCGGCAGTGGCGACGAGGAGATCGAGTTCTCCTACATGGGCAACCGCGGCCAGGTGAGCAGGCGCACCCACCCCTTCGAGGGGATCCTGAACAACATGGAGCGCCGCTACCGCGAGACGGACTCCAGCGCCGTGCGCGAGGAGCTGGCCAAGTATCTCTCCGTGCGCCCCTGCCCGAGCTGCAACGGCACGCGCCTGAACGTGCAGGCCCGCCACGTGTTCATCGCCGACAAGGCCCTGCCGGACATCACGGCCATGGCCATCGGCAAGGTGCTGGCCTTCTTCGAGGGCCTGGAGCTCACCGGCAAGCAGGGCCAGATCGCCGAGAAGATCCTCAAGGAGATCAACGAGCGCCTGGGCTTCCTGGTGAACGTGGGCCTGGATTACCTCACGCTGAGCCGCAGCGCCGAGACGCTCTCGGGCGGCGAGGCCCAGCGCATCCGCCTGGCCAGCCAGATCGGCGCCGGCCTGGTGGGGGTGATGTACATCCTCGACGAGCCCTCCATCGGCCTGCACCAGCGCGACAACGACCGCCTGCTGGCCACGCTCACGCGCCTGCGCGACCTCGGCAACACCGTCATCGTGGTGGAACACGACGAGGATGCCATCCGCACCGCCGACCACGTGGTGGACATCGGCCCGGGCGCCGGCGAGCACGGCGGCCGTGTGGTCGCCCAGGGCACCCCGGCCGAGATCGAGGCCAACAAGGACTCGCTCACCGGCCAGTACATGTCCGGCCAGCGCGCCATCGAGGTTCCGGCCGAGCGCACGCCCATGGACCCGAAGCGCGTGATCACCATCCGCGGCGCGGCCAGCAACAACCTCAAGCAGGTGGACGTGGCCATCCCGGTGGGCCTCATGACCTGCGTGACCGGCGTCTCGGGCTCCGGCAAGTCCACCCTGGTCAACGACACCCTGTACCGCTACGCGGCCAGGGCGATCAACAAGGCCGGCGAGGAGCCGGCGTTCTGCGAGGGCATCGACGGCCTGGAGCAGTTCGACAAGGTGGTGGACATCGACCAGAG
>JAJLKJ010000003.1:0-9360 GCA_033839185.1 Gammaproteobacteria bacterium | reverse complement strand
CGCTGCCCACGGGACGGCCTGCGGGTGCTGGAGGCGGCGGACGCCGGGGAGTCGGAGGCATGAGCGGCGACCTGCCCGGCTATATCGTCATCGAGGGGCCGATCGGCGTCGGCAAGACCAGCCTGGCGCGGCGGCTCTCGGAGGACTTCGGCACCGAGCTGCTGCTGGAGGGGCCGGAGGAGAACCCCTTCCTCGAGCGCTTCTATCAGGACCCGCGTGCCGGGGCCCTGCCCACCCAGCTCTTCTTCCTCATGCAGCGGGTGCGCCAGATGCAGGCGCTGCGCCAGGGCGACATGTTCCGCCCGGTGCGCATCGCCGATTTCCTCATCGAGAAGGACCGCCTGTTTGCCGGCCTCACCCTGGATGCCGACGAGCTCGCGCTCTACGAACAGGTCTATCAGCAGATGACTATCGACGCCCCGGTGCCGGACCTCGTCGTCTACCTGCAGGCCCCGGTGGACGTGCTGCTCAGACGCATCGCGGGGCGCGGCCGGCGCTATGAGCAGACCATCGACAGCGCCTACCTGCAGCGGCTGTGCGATGCATACACGGAATTCTTCTACCACTATAATGACGCGCCCCTGCTGATCGTGAACGCCAGCGAGATCGATCTGGTGAACCGCGAGCCGGACTATCAGGCCCTGCTGGAGCAGATCCGCACCCAGCGCAGCGGCCGCCACTATTTCAATCCGCTGCCCTTTGCCATGTAGCGGGCCATGTAAGCGGACCCCGTAGCGGGCCAATCGCACTGCCAGAGACTGCCCATGAGTCGACACCAGGACATCCGCCGCACGACCGTCACCCGCCTGCGCAAGCTCAAGGCCGAGGGGGAGAAGATCGCCTGCCTGACGGCCTACGAGGCGGGTTTTGCCCGCGTGCTCGATGCCGCCGGCATGGACGTGATCCTGGTCGGCGACTCGCTGGGCATGGTGGTGCAGGGGCACGAGACCACCCTGCCGGTGACGATGGAGGAGATGCTCTATCACACCCGCTGCGTGGCGCGCGGCTGCGAGCGGGCGCTGCTCATGGCCGACATGCCGTTCATGAGCTATCCCACGCCCGAGCGGGCCCTGGACAACGCCGCCCGCTTCCTCAAGGAGGGCGGGGCGCAGATGGTCAAGCTCGAGGGCGGCGCCGCCCAGGAGCAGACCGTGCGGCTGCTGGCGCAAAACGGCATCCCGGTCTGCGCCCACCTGGGGCTCAAGCCGCAGTCCATACACAAGCTCGGCGCCTACCGCGTGCAGGGCCGGGAGGCCGCCGCCGCCGATGCCATGGTGCGCGATGCGCTCTCGCTGGCCGAGGCAGGCGCCGACCTGCTGCTGCTGGAATGCGTGCCGGCGGCCCTGGCCGACCGCATCCGCGACGCCGTGGCCATCCCGGTGATCGGCATCGGCGCGGGGGCGGGCTGCGACGGGCAGATCCTGGTGCTGCACGACGTGCTGGGCCTCACCGGCAACATGCCGCGCTTTGCGAAGGACTTCCTTGCCGGCGCCGAGGGCATCGAGGCCGCCATCCGCGACTATGTCGAGCAGGTGAAGACCGGCCGCTTCCCCACGGCCGAACACGCCTTCTGATGCAGCGCGAGGCGACCATCGCCGGGCTGCGCGCGGCCGTCGCCGACTGGCGTGGCCAGGGGGCGCGCATCGCCCTGGTACCCACCATGGGCAACCTGCATGCCGGGCACCTGGCCCTGGTCGAGCGGGCCCGTGCGCTCGCCGAGCGCGTGGTGGTCTCGATCTTCGTCAACCCCCTGCAGTTCGACCGCGCCGACGACCTGGCCGCCTACCCGCGCACCCTGGAGGCGGATGCGGAGGCGCTCGCCGCGGCCGGCGCCGACCTGTTGTTCGCCCCGCCGGAGGCCGAGGTCTACCCGGCCGGCGGCAGCCTTGCGCGCGTGGAGGTGGCGGGCGTGACAGAGGTCCTGGAGGGGGCGTCCCGGCCCGGACACTTCACCGGGGTGGCGACGGTGGTCGCCAAGCTCTTCAACATGGTGCAGCCGGACGTGGCCGTGTTCGGCGAGAAGGACTGGCAGCAGCTGCTGGTGATCCGGCGCCTGGCTGCCGACCTCGACTTCCCGGTGGCCATCGAGGGCCTGCCGACGGTGCGCGAGCCCGATGGCCTGGCCCTGAGTTCGCGCAACGGCTACCTCAGCCCCGGGGAGCGGGCCCGCGCGCCGCGGCTCTATGCCGTGCTGCGGGAACTGGTCGAGGCCCTGCAGGCCGGAGAGCAGGATCTCGCGGCGGCGGAGGCGGGCGCCTGTCAGGCCCTTGAAACGGCCGGCTTCCGCCCCGATTACATCAGCGTGCGCCGCGCGGCCGACCTGGCATTGCCGGGGCCGGGGGACCGCGAGCTCATCGTGCTCGCCGCCGCCTGGCTCGGGCGCGCGCGCCTGATCGACAACCTCCCGTTCACGCGGCCCTAGCCGGTGTTGCCGGGCGATCCCGGGTGGCGGGGCGGGGTTTGCCGCAGGCGGGCGAATCCCGCATAATTGCCAGCCCGGCCGATCGGTCCGGGTCTGACGTCCAACAGCGATACCGAGGTTTCACAGGCATGCATCTGACTCTGCTCAAGGCCAAGCTGCACCAGGCGCGCGTGACCCACGCGGAGCTGGAGTACGAGGGCTCCTGTGCGATCGATGGCCGCCTGCTCGACACCGCGGGTATCCACGAGTACGAGCAGATCCACATCTACAACATGAACAACGGCGAGCGCTTCACCACCTACGCCATCCGTGCCGAGGAAGGCAGTGGCGTGATCTCCGTGAACGGCGCCGCCGCCCACCTCGCCGCCCCTGGCGACCGCGTGATCATCTGCGCCTATGCCCAGCTCGACCAGGCCGAGGTCGCAGACTTCAAGCCCAACCTCGTCTACGTCAACGAGCGCAATCAGATCGCCCGCACCAGCCACGCGATTCCGGTGCAGGCCGCCTGATCACCCGGCGGGCGCCCCGTCGCCCGCCCAGCATCCACCCCTCGATATCGGCTGCCTCGCCCGCTGGCGACCTGTGATCGTCATCACCTTTTGTCCCTCTCCCCTGTGAACCCATTCAAGTTCCGCCCATCGCGCCGTTGCCCGATGGACGGGCGTCATTACCATGGTCGGCAAGGGGGAATCGCATGAGAGCAAAAGGGGGCCACGAATGACGAAAGTCATGATTGCTCTTGCCATGATGATGTGCGGCGTGCTGATGCTGGGGATGACCCAGCAGGCCGTCGCCAGCGATTCGGTCGAGCTCTACGAGCGCGGCCTGGATCAGCTCCACGGCAGTAACGGCGTAGAACCGAATCCGCAGGAGGCCGTGCGCTGCCTCACACAGCTTGCCGAGCAGGGGTGGGCCATTGCCCAGTTCAAGCTGGGCGAGATCTACCACCGCGGTATCGGGGTGGCGAGCGACCGGCTGGAGGCCTTCCGTTGGTACACACGCGCCGCCCAGCAAGCCTATCCGCCGGCCGAGGAACGGCTGGTGGAGCTCAGGGATGAGATGGACCACCGGGAGCGACGCGACGCCGAGCGTGTCGTCGCCGCCCTCGGCAAACGGACCTGAGGGTCGAGTTTAAAGGGATTTAGCTTGTTTGCTTTGCATTGTCCGGCATTAGCCCCCTCGCCCGAGGGGGCATTTTTTTGCCCGCGATTCGTGTCCGCGCGGCGTCTTAGCCGGTGTTGCGCATGCCGGCGGCAATGGCGTTGATGCTGCGCAGCAGCGGGCTCAGCCAGGCCACGTTCATGGTCGCGTCCAGGTCGATGGCGCGCGTGCGGCGGATCAGGGTGATCTGCACGTGGTTCAGCGGGTCCAGATAGGGGTTGCGCCGCGACAGTGACAGGGCCAGGGCCTCGTTTTCCGCCAGCAGGTGATCCTCGCCTACCACCTCCAGCACGTTGCGCACCGTGCGTTCGTACTCGCCCCGTACCTTCTCGAAGATGCCCCTGGCCTGCTCCGGGTTGCCGCTGAGCTGGGCATATTCGGCGGCGGTGCCCATGTCGGCCTTGAACAGCGACATCTGCACGTTGCTCAGCAGGGCGCGGAAATAGGGCCAGTCGCAGTACATCTGGCGCAGGCGCTCGAGGTTTTGCGGATCCTCCGTGCGCACGCGCTCCAGGGCCGAACCGATGCCATACCAGGCGGGCAGGGTATGACGCGACTGCGCCCAGCCGAACACCCAGGGAATGGCACGGATGGAGGCCTTGGAACGGTCGGTCTGCTTGCGGTGCGAGGGACGTGAGCCGATGTTCAGCTGGCCGATCTCCATCACCGGGGTGACCTCGTAGAAGTAGTCGAGGAAGCCCGGGGTATGGTCGGTGAGGTCGCGGTAACTGTCCTCGCCGTACTGCGACATCATTTCCATCAGCTGCAGCGAGCGGGCCGGCTGCTCGCTCGATTTTTCCACCAGGCCGCGGCTGGCCTTGAGCAGGCCGGTGGCACCCATGGTGAGTTCGTAGGCGGCCGTCTCCAGGTTGCTGTACTTGTAGGACAGCACCTCGCCCTGCTCGGTGAACTTGATCTGGCCATGCACCGTGCCGGCCGGCTGGGACAGAATGGCCTCGTGGGTGGGGCCGCCGCCGCGGCCGACGGTGCCGCCGCGGCCGTGGAAGAGGCGGCATTCCACGCCGTGCGCATCGGTCAGGCGGATGATGTTCTGCTGTGCCTGGTAGAGGTTCCAGGAGGAGGCGATGATGCCCCCGTCCTTGCAGGAATCGGAGTAGCCGAGCATGACCTCCTGCAGGTTGCCCGAGGCGCGCAGCAGGGCGGCGTAGGTCGGGTTGCCGAGCAGGTCGGTGAGGACCTGCTCGACGTGCTTGAGGTCCTCGATGGTCTCGAACAGCGGCGAGATCAGGATGTCGCAGAACCACTCGCCGTCGCGGCGGCCCGCCAGGCCCGCCAGGCGGGCCAGCAGCATCACCTCCAGCACGTGGCTGGCGGTGTGCGTCATGGAGATGACATAGGTGCCGAAGGTCTCGGGACCGGCCTCCTCGCGCATGCCCGCCATCACGGCGAAGGTCGCGAGCGTCTCGCGGGCCTGTTCGCCCAGGGCCTCGGTATCGACCGCCGGCAGGCTGTCTTCGCTGATCAGCCGGCTGAGTGCCGCCAGTCGCCCGGCCTCGTCGAGCCGCTGGTAGTCGGTGTCGGGTGCGATCTGGGCCAGGATCTCGGTGACCGCGCCGGTATGCACGGTGGATTCCTGACGGATGTCCAGGTTGAGCAGGTGGAAGCCGAAGCTCTCCACCAGTCGGATCAGGTCCTTCAGCCGGCCGTTGGCGATATTGCCGTCGCCATGGCTCGTGAGCGAGTCGCGCATCACGTGCAGATCGGCCAGGAGTTCGGCCGGCGAGGCATAGGCCACGGAGGGCAGTACCGCCCGTTCGCCGTCCAGGCGGCGGCGCACGGTCTTCAGTGTCTCGCGCAGGCGGTAGGCGATGAAATAGAGCTTGCGGCGATAGGGCTCGGTGCGGAAGCGGTCGGGATAGCCGCCGAACACCAGGTTGCTGATGCCCTCGTCCTGTTCCAGGCTCTGCATGAAGGCCGCGGAGGGCTGACAGAGCAGGATGGAGTGGGTGAGGATGTGGCGCAGGGCGTCGATGTGGCGCAGGTATTCCTCCAGCACCTCCTGCATCTGCAGGCGCACGGCCAGCTCGGTGACCTCGGGGGTGACGTTGGGGTTGCCGTCGCGATCACCGCCGATCCAGGAGCCAAAGCGGATGAAGCTCGGCACCTCGATCACCGGCGAGCCGTCCTCGCGCAGGCCATAGGTGCGGCGGATGGCCTTCTCGAAGAAGCGATAGGTCGTGGGCACGGCCTCGAACAGGCTTTCCTGGAAGTAGAACAGGCCGTACTTGATCTCGTCTCGCACCTGCGGCTTCTTGGTGCGCACCTCGTTCGTTCGCCACAGGATCTGGATCTGGCTCTGCAGCTCGTCGATGATGTCCTGGCGTTCTTCCCTGGACAGCTTCGGATTGTCGAGCCGGTTGCTGGTGAGGAAGATGCGGCGCTGCGCCTCCATGATGGAGCGGCGGCGTGCCTCGGTGGGGTGGGCCGTGAACACCGGCATATAGCGCAGCTTCCCGATCAGGGTCTGTACCTGATCGGGGTCGATGCCCTGCTCATGGAATTCGCGCAGGGTGTGGTCGAAGGAGCCGCGCCACAGCGGGCCGCCGGCATGCAGCTGGCGTCGGCGCCAGCGATGCGCCCAGGCCTCCTCGGCGAGGTTGACCAGCATGAAGTAGATGCTGAAGGCGCGAATCACCTGTTCCAGGGTCTGCACGTCGAGGTCGTCGATGAGCTGCATCAGGCGCCGGCGTCTGGCCTGGTCGTCCTTCTTGCGCAGGCCGATGTAGCCCTTGCGCAGTTTCTCCACCGCGTCGTAGACCGCCTGCCCCGCGTGGTCGCGCAGCAGGTTGCCCAGCAGCGTCCCCAGCAGCTTCACGCGTGAGCGCAGCTCCTTGTCCTGCGGGCTGGTATGCGTTCTCAGTGCAGCATTCATAGACAAAACAGTCCCCCGCGGCCTGTGGCCGGTGGTGTTCGCGATCGGAATGAAGTCCCCCGCCGGGGGCGTGGGTGATGCGTGCCCCGGGCAAAAACAGCCGCACATTATAGCTTGCCGGGCCATGGCGATGCCAATGCGGCCGCGAAGCGGGATTGCCGGGGCTGCCCCGGGGTGGGCTAAGGCGCCTTTTTTATCAGTGACTTGTAGAGCGCGATGTAGTCGCGTGCGCTGCGCTCCCAGCTGAAGTCGCGGGTCATGCCCTGCTGCGCCAGGCGGCGCCAGGCGGTGGGCCGGTCGTAGAGCGCGATGGCGCGCAGCAGGGCCTCGCGCAGGGCGAGGGGGTCGTCCTGCTCGAAGTGAAAGCCGGTGGCCGTGCCGTTTTTCAGCGTGGCGGGCGTGACATCGACGACCGTGTCGGCCAGGCCGCCGGTGCGGCGCACCACGGGCGGGGTGCCGTAGCGCAGGCTGTACATCTGGTTGAGCCCGCAGGGCTCGAAGCGCGAGGGCATGACGAAGATGTCCGCACCGGCCTCGATGAGATGGGCATGGGCCTCGCTGTAGCCGATGTGCCCGGCCACGCGGTCGGGGAAGGTGGCGATGAGGTCGCGTACCCGCCGCTCAAGGCCGGCCTCGCCGGTGCCGAGGAGCACCAGCTGCAGGTCCTGCTGGGCGAGCAGCGGCAGCACGGCATCCAGCAGCAGGTCGATGCCCTTCTGCTCCACCAGCCGGCCGATGAAGGCGAGCAGCGGCGTGCGCGGCCGCGGCTCCAGGCCGAAGGCCTCCTGCAGGGCATGCTTGTTGCTTGCCTTGTTGGCCAGGGTCTCGGCATCGAACGGGGTATGGATGTAGGGGTCGCCGTGCGGGTCCCACTCCCGGTAATCGATGCCGTTGAGAATGCCGGTCAGCTGGTCGCGCCGATGGGTCAGCAGGCCGGCCAGGCCGTAGCCCTGGCGCGGGGTCTGGATCTCCTCGGCATAGCTCGGGCTGACCGTGGTCAGGTGGTCGGCGAACACCAGCCCGCCCTTGATGAAGGAGAGCTGGCCGTAGAACTCCAGCGCCTCGCTGTGCCACAGTCGCGAGTCCAGGCCGAGTTCGGCCAGCGTCTGCGGCGGGAACAGGCCCTGGTAGGCGAGGTTGTGGATGGTGAACAGGGTGCGCGGGCGTTCCTCATGCACGGCCAGCAGGGCGGGCACCAGGCCGGTCTGCCAGTCGTTGCAGTGCACGATGTCGGGCTGCCAGTCCAGGTTCGCCTGACCCAGGGCCGCGCGCACCACGGCCTGGGCGAACAGGCCGAAGCGCAGGTGGTTGTCCTGCCAGTCGCCCCCGTTGGGTGCACGGTAGGGATCGCCCGCGCGGTCGAAGAGCAGGGGGGCGTCGACGAGATACAGCGGCAGACGCGTGGCCGGCAGGCGGCCGCGCAGGATGCGCACCGTGCCGGGGAACGGCGGCAGCTCGAATTCGGCCATCACGCGCAGGCGTGCGATGCGGCGACGCGCCTCGGGATAGGCCGGCAGGATCAGGCGCACGTCCTGGCGCAGCGACTTGAGCGCCAGCGGCAGGCTGCCGCTGACGTCGCCGAGTCCGCCGGTCTTGATGAGCGGAAAGGCCTCGCTGGTGGCGAACAGGATCTTCATGGACGGGTGGTTCGAAGCGGCTCGATGCAGGTTTCACCAAGGCGTTACACGCCTGTGTTACGACGGTCACCTGGACGGGCCGTTCGCGAAGGTGCTTTACTTTACGGAAAACTCAACGAGCAAGCGAGGGTAACATGCAGCTGGCAATGATCGGTCTGGGGCGTATGGGCGGCAACATGGCGCGGCGCCTGTCGCGCGCGGGCCACTCGGTGGTGGGCGTGGACCGTGATCCGGCGGTGGCGGCACAGCTGGAACGCGAGGACGGCATCATCCCGGCGGCCACGGTGGCAGAGGCCATCGGCCGCCTGGAGTCGCCGCGTGTCCTGTGGCTGATGCTGCCGGCCGGGGAGATCACCGAGCAGACGCTCAAGGAGGTGATCCCGCTGCTCGAGCCCGAGGACATCGTCATCGACGGCGGCAACGCCTGGTACCGCGACAGCATGCGCCGCGGGCAGATGCTCGCCGAGCACGGCATCCGTTATGCCGATGCCGGTACCTCGGGTGGCGTCTGGGGGCTGGACAACGGCTACTGCATGATGGTCGGTGCGGACGAGGCGGTGTTTCGCGTCATCGAGCCCGTCATCCGCGATCTCGCACCTGGCGCGGATCGCGGCTGGGCACATGTGGGCCCGGTCGGTGCCGGCCACTTCACCAAGATGGTACACAACGGTATCGAGTACGGCATGATGCAGGCAATGGCCGAGGGCCTGGCCATCCTCAAGGCCAAGGAGGAGTTCGCGCTGGATCTGGCCGAGATCACCGAGATGTGGCGCCATGGTTCGGTGGTGCGCAGCTGGCTGCTGGATCTCACCGCCGAGGCCTTCATCCAGGACCAGGCGCTGGCGGACATCGCCCCCGTGGTGGCCGATTCCGGCGAGGGGCGCTGGACGGTGCAGGAGGCCGTGGAACTCGGCGTGGCCGCGCCGGTGATCGCCGGTTCCCTGTGGACGCGCTTCGACAGTCAGGACGAGACCGCCTACGGCAATCGCGTGCTGTCCATTATGCGCCGCGCCTTCGGCGGCCATGCCATCACCCGGGCCAAATAGGCGCGCAATGTCCAACGATCCCTGCACCTTCGTCATCTTCGGCGCCACCGGCAACCTCGCCGCGCTGAAGCTGCTGCCCGCGCTCTATCACCTGGAAGAGGACGGCCAGCTGCCGGACGGGCTCAGGGTGCTCGGGGTGGGGCGGCGCGACTGGCGCGACGAGCAGTGGCGCGAGGAGGTGAAGACGCAACTCGCCGCCCG
>JAJLKJ010000002.1:0-8794 GCA_033839185.1 Gammaproteobacteria bacterium | reverse complement strand
CAGCAGGCAGACCCGCCAGCGCCAGGCGGTTTTTCGTGCCAGCTGGTCGGGAAAATACGGCTTTTGGTTTCTCATGCCCTGCCCCATCCGGTAAGCTGTGCGCATGTCACAAGACCCTTCCTTTGTCCCCGTCGGCCAGCGCTTTCGCGGTTTTCTCCCCGTCGTCGTCGATGTCGAGACCGGCGGCTTCAATGTCCAGACCGATGCCCTGCTGCAGGTGGCGGCCGTGTTCCTGCGCATGGACGCCAAGGGCGAGATGCACCTGGAGCGCACCGAGTCCTGGCACGTGGAGCCCTTCGAGGGCGCCAACATGGAACCGCGCTCGCTGGAGGTGAACGGCATCGACCCGTTCCACCCGCTGCGCCTGGCGATCCCGGAGAGCGACGCGCTCACGCACATGTTCAATCATGTGCGCAAGGAGATCAAAAAGAACGAGTGCACGCGCGCCATCCTGGTGGGCCACAACGCCCCCTTCGATCTCAATTTCATCAACCAGGCGGCGGAACGCTGCGGGGTGAAGCGCAACCCCTTTCACCCCTTCAGCACCCTGGACACGGTCACCCTGGGGGCCATGGCCTATGGCCAGACCGTGCTGGCGCGGGCCGTGCAGGCGGCCGGCATCTCCTGGGACAGCAACGAGGCCCACTCGGCCATCTACGACGCGGAAAAGACCGCCGAGCTGTTCTGCAAGGTGGTGAACCAGTGGCAGCTGCTGGACGCCGCCTTCAACGCCTTCGCTATGGACAGCCCGTAGCGGATGGATTACAAAGACATTCAAAAATATAAGTGATCACGGACAGTCCCTTGCCTTCCAATATGACGACCGATCTCTCCATCATCATCGTGGACGACATGCAGTTCTCCCGCGCGGTGCTCAAGCAGGCGCTGCAGAAGGGGGGCTACACCGACCTGCGCCTGGCCGAGAGCGCCGGGGTCTGCCTGGAAATGCTCGCCGAGCGCAGTGCCGACGTGGTCCTGGCCGACTGGGTGATGCCGGAGATGAACGGCCTCGAGCTCACCAACGCCATCCGCCAGTACGACGAGGAGCACAACCGCTACACGGCGGTGATCCTCTTCACCGGGCGCGAGGGCAACGAGGCCATGCAGGAGGCCTTCGAGCGCGGCATCGACGACTACCTGACCAAGCCGGTGGACGAGATCGAGCTGGCCGCCCGCGTGTTCGCCGCCGGCCGCATCGCCACCCTGCAGAACACCCTGCTGGAGACGGCCTCCGCCCTGAGCGCGGCCAACGCCCACCTCGAGGAGCTCACCACCACCGATTCGCTCACCGGTCTCGGCAACCGCCGCTACCTCACCAAGCAGCTCGAGGACTACCTGCTGGAGTCGCACAACCGCGGTGGCGGCGTGTGCCTGGCCATGATCGACGTGGACAAGCTCGGCGACGTGAACGAGCAGTTCGGTCACGACGTGGGCGACGAGGTGCTGGTGGGCCTGGCCCGCCGCCTGCGCCGCGCCGTGCGTCCCACCGACATCGTGGTGCGTACCGGCAGCGACGAGTTCGGCGTGATCATGCACTACACCGCCGACAACCCGCTGCGCCAGTCCGTGTTCGACCGCGTGGTGACCGCGGTGAGCCAGCGCTCCATCCAGACCGGCGAGGGCGAGATCCCGGTGACCGTGTCCATGGGCGTGGCCTGCTATGCCGGCAAGTCGCAGCCGATCAAGGACGTGCAGCAGATGATGACGGCGGCCGACGAGCAGCTGTTCAAGGCCAAGGAGGCCGGCGGCAACCGCGTGTTCGCCGAGTAGCCCCCTCCCTGCCGAGCCAAAAAAAAGCCCCGCGATGCGGGGCTTTTTCGTGTCCGGAAGAAGGCGGCTCAGCTGGCCTGCTTCTTCGCGGCGGCCTCCTCGACCAGCTTCTTCAGCTCACCGCGCTCGAACAGCTCCAGCGTGATGTCGCAGCCGCCGACCAGTTCGCCGTTGATGTAGACCTGGGGGAAGGTCGGCCAGTCGGCGAAGCGCGGCAGGTTCTGGAAGATCTCCTGATCGGCCAGCACGTTCACATAGGCGAACTCCTGCCCGCACTGCTTCAGCGCCTCGGCGGTACGGCTGGAGAAACCGCACATGGGGAACTGGGGCGTGCCCTTCATGAAGATGATCACGGGGTTCTCGTCCACGTGCTGCTTGATGCGATCCATAACGTCCACGGCAAATACCTCTTAAGAAGCGTTGTGTCGGACAGTCTATCGACTCTCCGGGAAAAATAAACCGATGGAAAGTGCGTCCATTCGGTCGTGATGGCTGAACGGCCCGGCTGGTCGCGCCTCGCAGCGCGCCTGCCAACCCAGATCCCTCGTAGGAGCGGTGCAAGCCGCGATGCCCAGCCGGGGCAACGCGCCACACCCGATCGCGCCTCGCAGCGCTCCTACCTATCCTGCACCGTAGGAGCCGAGCCCTCTCGGCGATGAGCCCCGGTGCCAAAGCCCTGTCGGCCAGAGGGCTGGCCTCCTACATTTCCATGCCGAACACCGGCACCGGAGCGGTGTTCATGCCCTCTGGGCGCAAGCCGCGATTGCCCCGGTGCACCCGCAGGCCCGACGTTCATGCCCGCCGGGCACGCGCCGCGATCAGCCTGCCCCGTCCACGTTGCGCTGCAGCCAGAACTCCAGCAGGGCCAGGTGCCAGAGCTTGCTGCCCTTGATGCGGGTGAGGTGGCTCTCGGGGCTGGCCAGCAGCTTCTCGACGTAGGCGCGGCGGTAGAGCCCGCGCTCGCGGGCGGCCTGCGAGTCGAGGATGTCGCGCATGAACTCGAGGAACTCGCCGCGCACGTACTTGAGGGCCGGCACCGGGAAGTAGCCCTTGGGCCGGTCGATGACACTGTCTGGTATGAGGCCGCGGGCGATCTTTTTCAAGGCGTACTTGCCGCCGTCGCGCAGTTTCAGCTCCGGCGGCATGCGCGCGGCCAGCTCCACCAGCTCGTGGTCGAGGAAGGGTACGCGCGCCTCCAGGCCCCAGGCCATGGTCATGTTGTCCACGCGCTTGACCGGGTCGTCGACGATGAGCGTGGTGGTGTCCAGGCGCAGCACGGCATCGATGAAGGTCTCGGCCCCGGGCTCGTTCAGCAGTTCCTCGATGAGCACCGAGGTGTGGTCCTCGCCCAGGTAGGCGGGCTCCAGCATCTCGGCGAACTCGGCGTGGTCCCGGTCGAAGTAGTGGGAACGGAAGCGCTCGAGGTGGCTGCCCCCGGCCGCGTCCATCTCGGGATACCAGAAGTAGCCGCCGAAGACCTCGTCCGACCCCTGGCCGGACTGCACCACCTTGACCTCCTGCGAGACCTGCTCGGACAGCAGGTAGAAGGCCACCGCGTCCTGCCCGACCATGGGCTCGGTCATGGCATCCACGGCCTCCGGCAGGCGCCTGAGCACCTCGCTGTTGGGGATGTGGTACTTGTAGTGGCGCGTGTTGAAGCGCTCCACCACCTGGTCGGAGTACTCGAACTCGCTCCCTTTCTCCTCGGGCTGGTCCTCGAAGCCGACGGTGAAGGTGCGGATGTCCTCCACCCCGGCCTCGGCCAGCAGCCCCACCAGCAGGCTGGAATCCAGACCGCCCGAGAGCAGCACGCCCACCGGCACGTCGGCGATGCGCAGGCGCTTGTCGACGGCGTCCTTGAGCGCCTGGTGTATGGCCTCGATCCACTCGGCCTCGGAACGCGGCTCGGCCGGCCGGGTGGCGTCGAGCCGCCAGTAGCGCTGAAGCCGTGAGGAGCCGTCGGCCTCGACGGTGAGGGTGTGGGCCGGCGGGATCTTGCGCACGCCCCGGAGCACGGTGCGCGGCGCCGGCACCACGGCGTGCAGCGAGAACTGGTGATGCAGGGCGACGGGATCGAGCGCGGTATCCACCCCGCCGGCGGCGAGCAGGGCCTGGATGCTGGAGGCGAAGCGGAAGTGTTCGCCGCTCTGGCTGTAGTACAGCGGCTTGATGCCCATGCGGTCGCGGGCCACGAACAGGCGGCGCGCGTTCATGTCCCAGATGGCGAAGGCGAACATGCCGTGCAGGCGCTTCACGCAGGCCTCGCCCCACTCGGCGTAGGCCTTGAGGATCACCTCGGTGTCGCCGTTGGAGAAGAAGTGGTGCCCGGCGCGCTGCAGCTCGTCGCGCAGCCGCGGGTAGTTGTAGATGGTGCCGTTGAACACCAGGGCGAGTCCCAGCTCGGCATCCACCATGGGCTGGCTGGCCTGTACCGAGAGGTCGATGATGGACAGCCGCCGGTGGCCGAAGGCCAGCGCGCCGTCCGAGTAGCTGCCCTCGTGGTCCGGGCCGCGGCGCTCCAGCCGGTCCAGCATGCGCCGGATACGGTCGAGCTCGGCGCGGCGCCCGTCCAGGCGCAGTTCTCCGCAGATGCCACACATGTCTCGTCAGTCCTTCTGCAAAATGGGGGCGCCCCAGCCACCGCCGCCCGGGGTCTCGACGCAGAGGCGGTCGCCGGCGGCGGCCTCGCTGCTGATCTTGGGCGGCAGGATCTCGTCGTTGAGGCGGTTGACGCCCGGCGCGCCGGGGGCGCCGCCCGCCTGCCCCCAGGGGGCATGACGGCGGCGCTCGGTGAGCAGGGTGAAGCGCAGGGGACGCAGGAATTCGTATTCGCGAATCAGGCCATCGCCCCCGGGCCGTTGCCCTGCGCCACCCGAGCCCCGGCGCAGGGCGTAGCGGCGCACGCGCACAGGATAGCGCATCTCCAGCACCTCCACCGGGGTGTTGCGGGTGTTGGTCATGTGCGTCTGCACGGCCGACAGGCCGCCGCCCGTGGCCCCGGCGCCCATGCCGCCGCCCAGGGTCTCGTAATAGCCCCAGGCCTGCGCGCCGGACTCGCCCATGGCGAGGTTGTTCATGCTGCCCTGGCTCGCGGCCGGGATGCGCCCGGGCAAGGCCTGGCCCAGCGCGCCCATCACCGCGTCCACCACCCGCGAGCTGGTCTCGACGTTGCCGGCGGCCACGGCGGCTGGGCGGCGGGCGTTGAGCAGGCAGCCCTCGGGGGCCGTGAGCGTGACCGGGCGGAAGCTGCCGGCGCAGGCCGGGGTCTGTGCCGGCATCAGGCAGCGCAGTACGTAGAACACGCCGGCGGCGGTCACCGACAGCGGGCAGTTGATGTTGCCGGGCACCTGCCCCGCCGTGCCCGTGAAGTCCACGGCCACCCGGCCATCGGCCACGGTCACGGCGACCCGGATCGCGATGTCCTCGTGACCGAGGCCATCGTCGTCCATCACGTCGGCGTAGCGGTAGGTGCCATCCGGCAGGGCGCGCAGGGCCGACAGCGCCAGGCGCTCGGCGTAGTCGTTGAGTGCGGCCAGGGCGGCGTCGTAGGCGGCCGGCCCCATGCCCTCCACCAACTCGGCCAGGCGCGCGAGGCCGCGCCGGTTGGCCGCGATCTGGGCGGCGAAGTCGCCCTGCGCGTCGCGGGGGTTGCGCGTGGCCTGCGTGATCTCGGCCAGGCGCGCCGCGTTCACCTCCCCCGCCCGCACGATGTGCCCCGGCGGGATCACCAGCCCTTCTTCGTGCAGATCACGGGAGATCGGCATCGATCCCGGGCTTTCCGCGCCGATATCGGCATGATGCGCGCGGTTGGCGACGAAACCGGCCAGCTTGCCGGCCACGAACAGCGGGGCGATGACGGTGACGTCCGGCAGGTGGGTGCCGCCGAGGAAGGGGTCGTTGAGCATCACCATGTCGCCGGGCTGCCAGTCCAGCCCGGCCACCACGTCGGCCATGGCATAGGCCATGCTGCCCAGGTGCACGGGGATATGGGCGGCCTGGGCGCAAAGCGCGCCCCGGGCGTCGAACACCGCGCAGGAGTAGTCCAGCCGGTCGCGGATGTTGGGCGAGAAGGCCGCGCGGCGCAGCTGCGCGCCCATCTCCTCGCACACCGCCTCGATGCGGCGGGCGAACAGGCTGAGCTCGATGGGGTCGAGTGCAGGCATGACGATCGGATGAATATGGCTCGGTAAAAAGTGGGCGTTATTGCATTGCCCCGGCGGGCTGTCCTATCTTAACCGGTTTCGGTTCACGAACCGAATTTGGAAAATCAACGACATAAGCAGGAGACTATCATGGCCCACGAACTTCCGGATCTGCCCTACGCCAAGAACGCCCTGGAACCCCACGTCTCCGCCGAGACGCTGGAGTACCACTACGGCAAGCACCACGCCGCCTACGTGAACAACCTGAACAACCTGATCCCGGGCACCGAGTTCGAGAGCAAGTCGCTCGAGGACATCATCAAGACCGCCCCGGCCGGCGGCGTGTTCAACAACGCGGCCCAGGTGTGGAACCACAGCTTCTACTGGAACTGCATGAGCCCGAACGGCGGCGGCGAACCCACCGGTGCGCTGAGCGACGCCATCAACAAGGCCTTCGGTTCCTTCGCCGACTTCAAGGAGAAGTTCTCCACCTCCGGCGCCACCAACTTCGGCTCCGGCTGGACCTGGCTGGTGAAGAAGGCCGACGGTTCCGTGGACATCATGAACACCAGCAACGCCGGCTGCCCGCTGACCGAGGGCGTCACCCCGCTGCTGACCATGGACGTGTGGGAACACGCCTACTACATCGACTACCGCAACGCCCGACCGAAGTACATCGAGGCGTTCTGGAACGTCGTGAACTGGGACTTCGTCGCCAAGAACTTCGGCGGCTGAGCCAGGCCCCAGGGCATCGACGATGCGGGCGCCCCGGCAACGGGGCGCCCGTTTTATTTATTGTGGCTTAACAACAAGTTATACTGCGCAGTTCGTCGGCAGCGCAGCGCTGCCTTTTTTCTTTCTGGGAGTGTGAAACGGAATGAACCCGGTACTGATGGCCAACTACGCCCGCCTGCCCGTGGCCTTCGCCCGCGGCGAGGGTGCCTGGCTGTGGGATACGGACGGCGAGGCCTACCTGGACGCCCTGTCCGGCATCGCCGTCTGCGGCCTGGGCCATGCCCACCCGGCGGTGACCAAGGCCCTGTGCGAGCAGGCGAACACGCTCGTGCACACCTCCAACGTGTACCGCATTCCGCGACAGGAACAGCTCGGCGAGCGTCTGCACGCGCTCACCGGCATGGACCGCGCCTTCTTCTGCAACTCCGGGGCCGAGGCCAACGAGGCCGCGATCAAGCTCGCGCGCCTGCACGGCCACAACAAGGGCATCGCCAACCCGGCCATCGTGGTGATGGAAGGCAGCTTCCACGGCCGCACCCTGGCCACGCTCTCGGCCACCGGCAACGCGAAGATCCAGGCCGGCTTCGAGCCCCTGGTGTCCGGCTTCATCCGCGTGCCGCACGGCGACCTCGCCGCGATCGAGGCGCTGGCGGACAACCCGGACATCGTCGCCGTGCTGGTCGAGCCCATCACCGGCGAGGGCGGTATCCGCGTGCCGGCGCCCGGCTACCTCCAGGGCATCCGCCGGCTCTGCGATGCACGCGGCTGGCTGATGATGCTCGACGAGATCCAGACCGGCGTCGGCCGCACCGGCCGCTGGTTCGCCTATCAGCACGAGGACGTGCTGCCGGATGTGCTGTCGCTGGCCAAGGGCCTGGGCAACGGCGTGCCCATCGGCGCCTGCCTGGCGCGTGGCGCGGCGGCCGAGGTCTTCGGTCCGGGCACCCACGGCAGCACCTTCGGCGGCAATCCGCTGGTCTGCGCCGCCGCGCTGGCCGTGCTGCACACCATCGAGCAGGACGACCTGGTGGCCCATGCCGGGCAGATGGGCGCCTACCTGCTCGAGGGCTTCCGCACGCGTCTTGGCGATCTCGCCGGCGTGAAGGACATCCGCGGCAGGGGCCTGATGCTCGGCATCGAGCTCGACCGCCCCTGCCCCGAACTGGTGAAGCTGGCGCTGGAAAAGCGCCTGCTCATCAACGTGACGGCGGGCAGCGTGATCCGCCTGCTGCCGCCGCTGATCCTGAACCGTGACGAGGCGGACCGTATCCTGGATACGGTGGAAGCGCTGGTGCGCGACTTTCTCGCCGCCTGAATGGCCGCCCGAGACACGAGGAGACCGTGATGACCGTTAGACATTTCCTGACCCTGCTGGACCTCTCGGCCGACGAGCTGCGCCAGGTGATCCACCGCGCCACCGAGCTCAAGGCGATGCAGAAACGCCACGAGCTGTACGAGCCGCTGAAGAACCGCACCCTGGGGATGATCTTCGAGAAGTCCTCCACGCGCACCCGCGTCTCCTTCGAGGTGGGCATGGCACAGTTCGGCGGGCATGCGCTGTTCCTCTCCCCGCGCGACACCCAGCTCGGCCGCGGCGAGCCCATCGAGGACACGGCCCGCGTGCTCTCGCGCATGGTCGACGGCATCATGATCCGCACCTTCGAGCACGACAAGATCGTGCGCTTCGCCGAACACTCCGACGTGCCGGTGATCAACGGGCTCACCGACCTGGTGCACCCCTGCCAGCTGCTCGCCGACCTGCAGACCTATTTCGAGCACCGCGGCGACATCCAGGGCAGAACCGTCACCTGGGTGGGCGACGGCAACAACATGTGCCATTCCTGGATCAACGCCGCGCGGCTGCTGGGCTTCAAGCTCAACGTGGCCTGCCCCGAGGGCTACGACCCGCTGCCCGAGTTCGTCGAACCGGCCGGCGAGAGCGTGACGGTCTTCCGCGACCCCCGCGCCGCCTGCGAGGGCGTCGACCTCGTGGTCACCGACGTGTGGGCCAGCATGGGCCAGGAAGAGGAACAGACCCAGCGCCGCCGCGCCTTCGGCGACTTCCAGGTGAACGCCGAGCTGATGCTCAAGGCGAAGACCGATGCCCTGTTCATGCACTGCCTGCCGGCGCATCGCGAGGAAGAGGT
>JAJLKJ010000001.1:0-9418 GCA_033839185.1 Gammaproteobacteria bacterium | reverse complement strand
CGGCTCGCAGACGTTGCTTCCCCTGCCCGAAAGAAAGTCGGGTATTGTGATTGGCGGGCAGTCGCGTGTCAATTCCGGGGCCCCGAAAACCGCGGCCGTGGGCACTTCCAGGGGGGGCTTGACCACCAGGTACCAGGGCTCTTCCGGCGCCACCGGCGTGAGGGCCTCGCCCACCCCCTCGGCCCAGGCGGCGAAGCCGTGCACGAACACGGGCACGTCGGCCCCCAGCGCCAGGCCGATGGCGGCCAATTCCTCGGTGGTGAGTTCCAGGCCCCAGAGGTGGTTGAGCGCCACCAGCACGGTGGCCGCATCGGAGCTGCCGCCCCCCAGCCCCCCGCCCATGGGCAGGCGCTTGGTGATGGCGATGTCGGCGCCGCGCCCGCAACCGGTCTCGGCCTGCAGACGCTGCGCGGCCCGTACCAGGAGGTCATCGGCCTCGGCCACACGGGGCACGTCGCCATGGCGGCGGATGGCGCCGTCTTCGCGGATCGCGAATTGCAGCTCATCGCCGTAATCGAGGAACTGGAATACCGTCTGCAGCAGATGGTAGCCATCGGCGCGCCGGCCGGTCACGTGCAGGAAGAGATTGAGCTTGGCGGGGGCCGGCCACACCGGCCCGAAGGCCGGCCTCACGGCGTGCCCCGCTGCCAGTCGGCCACGACCAGGCGCACGCTCACGCCCTCCTGTTCCAGGTCCATCCGGGTGGGCAGGGCCAGGGGATGGGCGCTGGCGTAGGCGCCGTAGTCCAGCTGCCAGCCGGCCTGCACCAGGCGCAGCGGACGCCCCTGATCATCCAGCTGCAGGGCCTCGACCGGCCCGCTTGCCGGGACACCGCGCAACCAGTGACGCATGCCGGTGAGCGGGAGATGCCAGCCGAACTCGGCATCCATCAGGGCCTCGGGGGTGGCGGCCTCGCGCTGCCAGCCCTCGGCCGAGCGCAGGGACGCGCCGGTGGCGTCGCCCTCGATCTGCGCCAGTGTGCGGCCGAAGGGATCATAGATGCGGATGCGGTAGGACTCGCCGCTCTGGCGCCAGCGCAGGTGGGCATTCCAACCCTCGCCGTCGAGCTGCACGGCCACGCGCCCGTTGAGCGTCCAGTCCGCCATGGCGCCGAGCGCCTGCTGGCGGGCCTGCCAGTCAAGCCGTTCGGGGCCGGCGGGAGGCACCGCGGCACAGCCGCCCAGCAGGGCGAGCAGCAGGATCGATAGCAGCGCTCTCACAGACCGAGTCGCTGCTGGAGTTCGCGCAGGGGGTCGCTGTCCGGGTGCGCCCGGAGGCTTTGCTCGAAGAGCTGGCGGGCCTCGTCGCGCTCGCCGCGCATCCACAGCACCTCGATCAGGTGGGCGCTGACCTCGGGGTCGGGCATCCGCTCGTGGGCCTGGCGCAGGTAGCGCTCCGCCGCCTCGAGATTGCCCAGGCGATACTGCACCCAGCCCATGCTGTCGATCACCGCCGGGTCGTCCGGGCGCTGTTCCAGGGCGCGGGTGATGTAGTCCAGCGCCTCCTCGTGACGGTCGGTGCGATCGGCCAGGGTGTAGCCCAGGGCATTGAGGGCGGTGGCATTCTCCGGGTCCCGGGCCAGGATGGCGCGCAGGTCGGACTCCAGCAGGTCGAGCCGGTCGACCTTCTCGGCCATCAGGGCCCGCGCATAGAGCAGGTCGGGGTTGCCCGGGAACTCGGTCAGCGCCTCGCTATAGAGAGAAACAGCCTCGGCATAGGCCCGGGTATCGGCGAGGACCTGCCCCTCCACCAGGTAGAGGCGAATCAGCGAGACCTCGTCCGGGAAGCGCTCGCGCAGTCCATCCAGGTGTTCACGGGCCTTGTCCGGGTGCCCCAGGCGCGCGAAGAGCACGGCGATGCGCGTCTGCGCCTCGAAATGGTGCTCGCCGTCGGTCACCTTGAGATACCAGGCGATACCCTGCTTGTACTCCTCGCGCTGCTCGGCGATGCGCCCGAGATAATAATGTGCCTGATTGACATGTCGCCCCGCCTTGAGGGCGCGCCTGAGGTAGCCCTCGGCGACATCGTAACGCTTGGCCTCGATGTTCAGCAGCCCGATGGTGAACAGCAGGTCGCCATCGCCGGGCCGCGCCTCGGCCACCCGCTCGAACTGCCTGAGCGCCTCGTCATAGCGCTGCTGGTCCAGCAGCATGCGGGCATAGTTGAGGCGCAGCTCGTGATGCCGGGGCATCTCCTCGAGCATGGCCTCGACGCTGGCCAGCGCCTCGTCCACCCGCCCCAGCCCCAGCAGGGCACGGGCACGCACGATGCGGGCCTCGATGAGATCGGGGTTGAGTTCCAGTGCCTGACCGGCCGCCCGGTAGGCCGTATCGAAGTCCTCCGCCGAGAGGGCGAGCACGGCCAGTCCGTGATGCGCTGTGGCCACGTCCGGATGGCGCTCCACCAGCAGCCCCATGGCGCGGGCCGCCAGCTCCGGCTGCCCCTCGCGCGCCAGCAGCTGGGCGACGACGGCGAAGCCCTCTTCCACGCTCTCGCCGGCCAGCGAGAGCACCGACTCCAGATAGGGCACGGCGGCATCGGCATCCCCCGTGCGGATCGTGAGCATGGCGGCGAACTGCTGCGCCTCCATGTCCTGTGGCGCGAGCGCGGCCCAGCGGCGGGCGGCACGCTGCGCGACGTCATACTGCCCGGCGAAGACGCCGACATGGGTGGCGCGCTCGGCGATGCGCGGATCGTCACTCTGCTCGGCCGCCTCGGTGTAATAGGCCACGGCGGCGTCGTAGTCGCCGCGTTGCCCGGCCACCTCGCCGACCAGGATCCGGTACATCAGTTCGCTGCGCGCATCCGTCGCGTCGGAGCCGGCAACCGGCGCCTCGGGCGACGACTGCATGCCGGCACAGCCGGCGAGGAACAGCGTGAGGATGAAGAACAGCGGTAGGCGTCTGGACATGCGGGACGAGATTCCTTGATCCGTGGGCGGTGATGCGCATCGGGCGACGACCACCGGGAGAGCCTTGATGGACACTATACTAACCCAAGCCGCCATCGCGCCACACACGGACGGCCCGGGCCTGCCGCCCGCCTCGGCACAGCGGGTTCGACAACGGCGCGCGGCTTGTATTCCCCCTGTCGATCACTCAAAATTTCCCGTTTGCGTTCCCTCCCGGACATCCATGTCGCTGATAACCGTCGGGATCAACCACAAGACCGCGCCCGTGGACATCCGCGAACGGGTGGTGTTCGCGCCCGATCGGCTGGATCAGGCGTTAAGGGACATCCGTGCCCTGACGGGGGTGCGGGAGGCCGCCATCCTCTCCACCTGCAACCGCACCGAGCTCTACTGCGCGCTGGAGGATGACGAGCAGCAGGCCGAGATCATCGACTGGCTGGGGCGCTACCACCACCTCAACGTGGCCGAACTCGAGCCCTACCTCTATCTGCACGAGGACGAGACGGCCGTACGCCACATGCTGCGCGTGGCCTGCGGGCTGGACTCGCTGGTGCTGGGCGAGCCGCAGATCCTGGGGCAGCTCAAGGGCGCCTTCCAGCAGGCCTCCGACAACGGCGCGGTCGGCCGCCATCTCAACCGCCTGTTCCAGCACGCCTTTGCCGTGGCCAAGCAGGTGCGCACCGACACCGCCATCGGCGCGAGCCCGGTGTCCGTGGCCTTCGCGGCCGTGAGCCTGGCCCGGCGCATCTTCGGCGACCTCGGCGGCTACACCGCACTCATGATCGGCGCCGGCGAGACCATCGAACTGGCCGCCCAGCACCTGGCCGCCAACGGCATCGGCCGCATGCTGGTGGCCAACCGCAGCGTCGAACGCGCCCGCCACCTCGCCGAGCAGCATGGCGGCGAGGGCTTCGCCCTGCCGCAGATCGGCGAGCGCCTGCACGAGGCCGACATCGTCATCTCCTCCACCGCGGCCCCCCTGCCCATCCTCGGCAAGGGTGCCACCGAGCGCGCCCTGAAGAAACGCCGGCACCGCCCCATGTTCATGGTCGATATCGCCGTGCCGCGCGACATCGAGCCCGAGGTGGCCGACCTGGACGACGTCTACCTCTATACCGTGGACGACCTCGAGGAGGTCATCCAGGAAAACATGGAGTCGCGCCAGCAGGCGGCGGCCCAGGCCGAGGAGATCGTCGACCTGCGGGTCGAGGACTTCATGGGCTGGCTGCGGGCCCAGGGCGCCATCGGCACCCTCGTCGCCTACCGCGAGCGCGCGGAGGCGGCGCGCCACGAGGTGCACGAGAAGGCCGAGCGCCTGCTCGCCCAGGGCCGCGATCCGCAGGAGGTGCTGGAATACGTCACCCGCACGCTCACCAACAAGCTCACGCATGACGCCACCAGCGCGCTGAACCAGGCCGCGCACGAGGGCGACACCGAGCTGCTGCAGGCCGCCATCCGGCTGCTCAACCTCAACGAGATGCACATCAAGAAGTGAAGGACTCGATCCACCGAAAACTCGAAGGCCTCGCCGAGCGCCACGAGGAACTGGCCGGCCTGCTGGCCGACCCCGAGGTCATCGGCAGGCAGGACCAGTTCCGCAAGCTGTCCGTGGAATACAGCCAGCTCGAGGAGCTGGTGCGGACCTTTGCGCGCTGGCAACAGACCCAGGAGGACATCGCCTCGGCGCGCGAGATGCTGGCCGACAGCGACGCCGAGATGCGGGCCATGGCCGAAGACGAGCTGGCCACGGCCGAACAGCAGGCCCAGGAACTCGAGCTCGCACTGCAGAAGCTGCTGCTGCCGAAGGACCCGCACGACAACGCCAACGTCTTCCTGGAGATCCGCGCCGGCACCGGCGGCGACGAGGCGGCGATCTTCGCCGGCGACCTGTTCCGCATGTACTCGCGCTACGCCGAGCGCAACGGCTGGCAGATCGAGGTGCTGTCGGAGAGCGAGGGCGAGCACGGCGGCTACAAGGAGATCATCGCCCGCGTGATCGGTCAGGGCGTGTACTCCCGGCTCAAGTTCGAGTCCGGCGCCCATCGCGTGCAGCGCGTACCCGAGACCGAATCCCAGGGACGCATCCACACCTCCGCCGCCACCGTGGCGGTGATGCCGGAGGCGGCGGAGGTGGAGGCCGAGGCGATCAACCCGGCCGACCTGCGTGTGGACACCTACCGCGCCTCGGGCGCCGGCGGCCAGCACGTCAACAAGACCGACTCGGCCATCCGCCTCACCCACCTGCCCACCGGCATCGTGGTCGAGTGCCAGGACGAACGCTCGCAGCACAAGAACCGCGCCCGCGCCATGTCGCTGCTGGCGGCCAAGCTGCTGGACATGAAGCGCAGCAAACAGGAGGCCGAACAGGCCGCCACCCGCCGCAGCCTGGTCGGCTCCGGCGACCGCTCCGAACGCATCCGCACCTATAATTTCCCGCAGGGCCGCATCACCGACCACCGCATCAACCTCACCCTGTACAAGCTCGACGAGGTGCTGGCCGGCGACCTGGAACAGGTGATCGACCCACTGGTGAACGAATACCAGGCCGACCAGCTCGCGGCACTGGGCAACGACTGATCCGCGCGGGGGCCTCCCCGACACGACGAGATGAGCGACAGCGAACACACCCTGGGCACCCTGCTCGCCGCCGCCGCCGCGCGGCTCGCCCCGACCAGCGAGTCGGCGCGGCTGGATGCCGAGCTGCTGCTCGCCTACGCCCTGGACCAGCCGCGCAGCCACCTCTATGCCTGGCCCGACAGGCCCGCCACCGACGCCCAGCGCGCCCTGTTTGCCGAGCTCGTCGAGCGCCGGGCACAGGGCGAGCCCGTGGCCTACCTGACCGGCACGCGTGAATTCTGGTCCCTGCCCGTGCGCGTCACCGCCGACGTGCTCATTCCCCGCCCCGAGACCGAACTGCTGGTGGAACTCGCCCTGGCGCACCTGCCCGACAAGCCGCAGCCAGTCATCGCCGACCTCGGCACCGGCTCGGGCGTGATCGCCCTGGCCCTGGCCCGTGAGTGTCCGCGCTGCCGTATCGTCGCCACCGACCGGTCGGAGGGCGCCCTCACCACCGCGCGCCTCAACGCCGAGCAGCTCGGGCTCCGGCACATCGAGTTTCGTCTCGGCAGCTGGTTTGGCCCACTCGCGGGCGAGTGCTTCGACCTCATCCTCTCCAACCCGCCCTACATCGCCGAGGGCGACCCGCACCTGGAACGCGGCGACCTGCGCTACGAGCCACGCGGCGCACTGGTGAGTGGCCGCGACGGCCTCGACGACCTGCGCGTGATCGCGCAGAACGCCCGGCGCCACCTGCACCCGGGCGGCTGGCTCATTGTCGAACACGGCTACGACCAGGGCGCAGCCGTGCGCAAGCTGCTGGAACAGGAGGATTTTTCCGCCGTAGAAACCCGGCACGACCTGGCCGGCGTGGCGCGCGTCACCCTCGGCCGGCATGACTGAGCCCGTCACACAACCCTGCAAAAAGTCTTGATTTTGCCCCGCCCCGGTCTAGGATGGAGCCATGACCGACGAGATCGCGGACGTCATCAAGCACCGGGAGATCGGCTTTCGCGGCCCCCATCCCGATGCCCGTCAGGCACACAGCGCCACGCTGCTGCTGCACGACGTCGACGGCATCATGCACGTGAAGCCGCTGGACGACGTGCGCATCGCCGTCTCCTACGACCTGCGCAAGCTCACCCTGGCCGAACTCGAGGCCGCCCTGCAGGAGATCGGCTTCCACCTCGACAACGGCGTGATCTACAAGCTCAAGCGCGCCCTCTACGAATACACCGAGACCGTGCAGCGCGAGAACCTCGGCCTGGGCCGCCCCGCATGCACCGGCAACTGCGCGCAGAAACTCTTCATCAAGCAGTATCGCGACCGCCGCCACGGCTGCCAGGACGACCGCCCGGAGCACTGGCGCCGCTACCTGTAACCCCGCCGCTTCATCAGCACATAAGAATTCTGTAATACACGGCCGCTAGACTGTCGGCTGTCGATGCCTCACGCGCATCGACCACGGACAGCCATAACAAGAACCGACGGAGAGTCGGAATGCGACCGGACAGCATGAACCCGCAGACACAGACAGAGACCCGCCGACAGGACACCATTGCCAGCCTGCGGCTCGACATCGAGCCCGTGACGCCGCGCCACACGCTGGACGAGGTCAGCCAGCTGTTTCTCACCGACCGCTATGCTCACCTGCTGTCGCTGCCGGTGGTGGACGAGCAGGCCCGTCCCGTCGGCACGGTGAGCCGCTACGCCCTCATGCAGGTCTATCTGAAACACTACGGGCGCGAACTCTACGGGCGGCGACCGGTGACCGAGCTGATGAACCCCGCACCGCTGGTGGTCGCCTTCCACGAGCCGCTCGAGTCCGCCGCCCAGCACGTCGCGCGCAACATCCCCCACCCCATCACGGAAGACTTCATCGTGGTGGAGGATGGCCGCTACCGCGGCATGGGCATCGTGCTCGACCTGCTGCGCGCCATGGAGGAACGCGTGGCCGCGCAGACCACCGCCCTGCAATCCGCCTACCGCGACCTCAAGCGCTCGCAGGCCCACCTGGTGCAATCGGAGAAGATGGCCTCGCTCGGCCAGATGGTCGCGGGCGTCGCCCACGAGATCAACACGCCGCTCGGCTACGTGAAGAACAACCTGGAGATGACCCACGAGGTCATCCGCCAGGCCCAACAGCTGGTACGCGGCTATCAGGACGTGGTGCTGCTGCTGATGGACGAGGACGCCGATCCCGACACCCTGCAGACCCGCCTCGGCACGCTCATGACCCTGACCGAGACGCTGGACGACGAGACCTTCGAAGACGTGCTGCAACTGCACCAGGACAGCCTGTTCGGCATCGAGCAGATCGCCGAACTGGTGCTCAACCTGAAGAACTTCTCGCGCCTGGACAAGGCGAAGACCGAGGACGTGAACCTCAACCAGTGCGTGGAGAGCGCGCTGCTGATCGGCAAGAACGTGATCAAGAACCGCGCCCAGGTGGTCACGCGACTCGACGACCTGCCGCCGGTGACCTGCAGCCCCTCGCAGCTCAACCAGGTCTTCCTCAATCTCATCACCAACGCCGCCCAGGCGATGGACGAACCCGGCGCCATCCTCATCCGCAGCTGGTTCGACGACGCGTTCGTGCATGTCTCGGTACACGACAACGGCAAGGGCATGCCGAAGGAAGTGGTCGAGCGCATCTTCGACCCCTTCTTCACCACCAAGCCGGTGGGGGAAGGCACGGGTCTCGGCCTTGCCATCTGCTACCAGATCATCGAACAGCACGGCGGGCGCATCCGCGTCGCCTCCGAGGAAGGCCGCGGCACCAAGTTCGTCGTGAGCCTGCCGCGCAGCCAGGCCGCCCTCGCCCGGGCCAGCTGAAATCGCGCACAACGACAAGGAGCCCCAACATGACGGACAAGCCGAAGATCCTGTTCATCGACGACGAAGAACGCATCCTGCGCACGCTGAAGATGCTGTTCCGCGGCAGGTTCGATGTGCACACCACCATGGACCCCGAGGAGGCCTTCGCGCTGGTGCGCCGCGAACAGATCGACGTGATCGTGAGCGACCAGCGCATGCCGACGATGTTCGGTGCCCAGGTACTCGCCCGGGTGAAGGAACTCTCGCCGCATACCATGCGCATCCTGCTCACCGGCTACTCGGACATGGAGGCCGCCATCGAGGCGGTGAACCAGGGCGAGATCTTCCGCTACATCAGCAAGCCCTGGAACCCCGAGGAGATCGTCGCCACCGTCAGCGAGGCCGCCGCCATCGCGCAGGACCTGGCCCGGTCCGCGGCCGGGCCGGCCCTGGACATCCTGCCGCCCATGCCTGACCTGCTGGTCATCGATGACGACCCGGCCACCGTCGCCCTGGTGCAGCAGATCGTCGGCGGGGAGGCGATGGTGCATCACGCCGCCACACCCGAGGCGGCCTTCGAACGGCTGGCGAGCGAGGACATCGCCATCGTGATCACCGAGCTGCGCGTGGCCGGCCAGGACATCAGCGCGGCCATTCACCAGCTCAAGCAGTACAAGCCGGACGTGCTCAGTATCGCCCTCACCTCGTTCACCGACACCAACGCGCTCATCGACCTGATCAACCACGGACAGGTGTATCGCTTCCTGCCTAAGCCGGCCAACCGCGCCCTGCTCGAGCGCGCCATCGAGGCCACGCTCGCACAGCATCGCAAACTCGTCGCCAGTCCCGCACTGGTACGCCGTCATCAGCCACGGCGCCAGGAGGACAGCGCGATGCGCAACGTCCCGGCCGGCATCCTCGGCTTCATCGACCGGTTGCGCGCCCAGGCCCAGGCACGTATCGGCCGCTGAGCCAGGCAGCAGCTTTTAACCCTTGCAGTGCGGCGGACAGGCGGTAAGCTTGTCCGACCATGCAAGACGCCGACCTCCTCCGCTACAGCCGCCAGATCCTGCTCGCCGACATCGGCCTGGAGGGACAGCAGCGCCTGCTCGACGCCCGGGTGCTGATCCTCGG